>CAJTZR010000034.1 GCA_910584035.1 uncultured Christensenella sp.
AACTCGCGACATTCGCCTTGGCAAGGCGACGCTCTACCACTGAGCCACTCCCGCATTTGGTGGAAACTATAGGGCTCGAACCTATGACCCTCTGCTTGTAAGGCAGATGCTCTCCCAACTGAGCTAAGCTTCCACAGCGTTTGTATTATAACAAATCATTTAAAAAAAAGCAAGAGATTTTACAAACTTTTTTTAAAAATTTTTATTTTGTCATAATTACTTTAGTGAAAACCGCATTTTTGCTTTATAAAAGTTAAAAATACTACTCTAATTGAGTGAAAGTCATATTGTTATTATTGCACTTACAAAATTATTATATGCTACATATTTTAAACTTGTTACAAATTAATTTAATAATATACTAAAGGAAGTAAATTTTAAGTTGCATTAAAATTTTATATTGCTAATGCAATACACTTGCTTTGCAAGTACTTCTCATTTGAATTAACGTCAGTTACTGCAAAATACCCTTTTGGGTGCTTAGCGACCGCTTCCGATAATATAAATTATGTGTAATTTAATTTTAGAAAACTCAAATTAAACAAAAGTTACCGCTTCTTGCTTGATACACCAAGTTGACACTATTTGAATCAACATAAGCTACTATCAAATGTCACTACGTGTCGCTTATTGGGGTAACTACAAAATAGATTTTTTTGTGGTGTGTATGAACAGCTTACAATAATTAAATATATAATTTATTTGCTATCTTTAAATATAATCATAATTAAAAAACAATATGATAATGCATTTAAATTATTATTAAATTTGTAATCGATTTTTTAATTAATAATTATCAAGCTTTTATAAATATATCATCATAAATAATAATTTTCTATTAAATAAATGTTTTATTTCTATGGTTTTAACAACTTAATCTACTAATAAACGAGGGACAAAAGAACCCCCGTTTATTTACATAATAACGCTGTTAATTTAATAAAAACCATTATTAACTTAAATATATTGCTCTTATATTTTAATTAACGCAATAACTATTATTAAGTGAAACTAATAAAACCATATAAAAGCTTATAATTAACACCTTGCACAGCCGTCTACAGAAAGAATGTCTCCAGTAACATAGCTTGCCATATCGCTTGCTAAAAATAAAAACGCATTAGCAACATCACGAGGTTCACCAATTCTACCAAGAGGTATTGTCTTTATAAGCGGTGCTATAACTTCCTTAGGCAAATTAGCAACCATATCTGTATTAGTAATACCTGGAGCAACGGCATTAACCCTTATATTAAAAGGTGCTAATTCCCTAGCCAAAGATTTTGTAAGACCATTTACAGCAAATTTACTTGCTGGGTATCCAACACCAGATGGCTGACCATAAATACTTACCATTGAACTTGTATTTAAAATAACACCCTCACGCCTATCTTTCATATAAGGTACAACTGCCTTTGTCATATTGAAAATAGCATTTAAATTTAAATCTATTATTTTGCTAAAGTCCTCACTAGTAGTATTGTCAATTGTAGCACTCGCAGATATTCCTGCATTGTTAACTAAAATATCAATTTTACCATACTTTGAGATAATATCTTTTACAACCACATTAATCTCATTATAACAAGTCAAATTTGGATAATATCCGTCTACTTTTTTGCCCTCATCTAACAAAGTTTTTAACGCTTTATCCACAGTTTCAGCCCTAGAGCCAAGCAAAATAACTTTTGCACCATTTTCCACAAAAAGTCTTACAATTTCAAGTCCAATACCACGTGTACCGCCAGTAACAACTGCAACTTTATCTTTTAACATATTTATTCCCCTTACAACTAAGATTGTAGCAAAACAACTACATTAATATTGTAACACAAAAAACAAATTTTTTCCATATAATGCCAAAATTTTGCGTAAAATTTACAATTATATTCTAATTAACAAATTTACTAATTTGAGTAATAAGTTTAGCACTTGAAACATTTGCAAATGAAACTAACGCACTATTATAATCAACGCTTTGTTTTAACTTACCAATTGATTCATTTAACATAGCAAAGTTACTTTCTAAAGTATAATTTATCATAGTAAAACCATCTACAAGAGTCTTACTTATAAACATAGTCGCTGTGCAAATTGCTTTTTCAATACGTTGAGTTTGTACTTCTCTATCCATTAAAATCAATGCTTCTTTCATACTATCAGCACGGCGAGTTTCAATATTATAAATTATTATATCAAGATACTGCCAATCTCTATAATCAACTAACGAATTAAATTGCGATTTTAATCCACCAATAATTTTTGAACCATCAGATATATTTTTGTTTTTAAATTTATTGTAAGTTTGTTGCAAGCTATCATATTTTTCCTCATATTCTTTAAACAATCTATTGAATTTTTTCAATTCATTAATATGCCTATTATCAGCTTCAACATTTTTTTTAAAATTTTTTATTAGGTAACCAAAAGCTGAAACTAAAACTATACCACCAATAGCCATTGTTAAATAAACAAATGCTATTGAAGAATCCATTTCATCAATCCCACTGATTAAACTTAGTGTAAATAAACAAACACCAACAACAAACATAATAATAGATAATACTAAACATATTAAATACATTATAAAATTTTTACTAGTCATTTTTTCCGATTCAACTCTTTGTAACTTCTCTTGTACTTCCTCACAAATCTTATTATTTTCATAATGATTTGATAAGTCACGAATTAATTTATTGCTATTTTTGGAAACTAAATTATTAAGCTCATGTATCCTACCATTATTAACATTTACAATTCTTTCTTGTTCTTCTTCAATTTGATTCATTTTCATTGCCACCGCAGACATACCTGCTCTTAAGGTATATAAATCTGCTAATAATTCGTTTCTTTCCTTATCTTCCATATTAACTCCTCATTATATATAACCAAGGTTATAGTTTTTACCAATTATATCACCTTGGTGATAAAATGTCAATATAAATAATGTAGAATTTTATTAAAATTTGAAATAATTTTAATAATGAATGGTGAAAAGATGAAAATTATAGTTTCAAAAAGAATAAAAGAATTAATGAAAGAAAATAATTTAAATCAAAGTAATTTATCTAAAAAAATTGGCATTAAGCAAGGTACAATAAGCTATTGGCTTTCAGATAAAAAAGAGCCAAGCATTGCTTCACTTTGGCTTTTAGCTGACTTTTTTGATGTAGATATTGACTATTTAGTAGGAAGAAAAGATTATTAATAATTTTTATTGTATGGACTTGTGAATATAAAAAACAATTGAAACAAAATGAGATATAAACTAAAAGAATAATTTAAAGCTTAATTTTATAACTATGAAAAATATATAAGTAATATATTACCTTTATAGTTAAAATTAATGATAATAAATTTATCAAAATTAAGCTTAAAAAAATATTGTAATAAACGCAACAATTATAATATTAAAAATCATATTTATGGTGCTTAATTTAAAACGATATCTTGATAAAAATCATATTTTTGCATATATTTTTCTAATAATTCTTTATCTAAACTTTCAATATCTGTGCTATCAACTATGGCTTTGGCTGTATTGATTATTTCCTCTGTAATTTTGATATAAAACTTTTCAAATGGATTTTTTCCCGCTTGATTAAAGCCAATTAAATCACCATATCCTCTTTCTTGTGCATCAAGTTCGCTTAATAATACCCCGTCATTTATCTCTTTAAGTTGTTTAATGCGATTTGGTATTGTATAGCTTGTACAATGCAAATAGCATTCTGATTCTCTACCATCTCTGCCAACTCTACCCCTCAACTGGTGCAAAGACGCTATACCAAACCTTTCTGCACATAAGATAGCTATTGTATCTAAATTGCTAATATCTATACCTACCTCAATAACCGTAGTGGATACTAAAAGTTTTATTTTACCACTACTAAAGCCCTCAATTGTTTTTTCCTTTTCTTCCGCTTTCATACTGCCATAAAGCAAACCAAGTTCGTCTTTTTTAAACTTGCTTAGCAAACTTTTGTATACACTCTTGACTGAATATAAATCTAACCCCTCATTTTCCACAACACGTGGACAAACAATGACTATTTGAGAACCAGTTTTTATTTTGTTTGCAAAATAAGCAAACATATCGGAGATTTTATTTGAACGCAAAATAAATGTTTTTATATTAGATATTCTACTTTCCGCTTTGTACAATTTACTAATTTTTAAATCGCCAAAAACCATCATTGCAAAGGAGCGTGGCAACGGAGTTGCAGACATTGACAAACAATGAACGCAGTCACCTTTTGCAAGTAACTTTGCTTTTTGTTTAACACCAAATCTATGAGCTTCATCTATTATTGCAAGTTTTAAATTTGCAAAATTTATATCGTTTTCCAAACAAGAATGCGTAGAAAAAAGTATATCAATCTCGCCATTTTTAAGCTTTTCAGCAATAATTGACTTATCAATATTGCTTACACTAGAAGTCAGTAAACAAGTTTTTAAGCCATAACTTTTAAATATTTTATTAAAATTATCGTAATGTTGCTTTACTAAAATTTCGGTAGGAGCAATCAATGCACATTGCATACCTAAACTTGCTATTGAATACATAGCTAAATGTGCAACAATAGTTTTCCCTGAACCGACATCACCAAGTACAAACCTATTCATAATACTACCGCTTTGCAAATCTGACATAATATCATTTAATGCATTTTTCTGTGATTGGGTAAGTTTATAAGGCAATTTACTTTCCATAATATGTGGATATATACAATTTAATGGGGTGCATTTTTTTACATTTCTAAGCACTTTATAGCATAATAATTGAGTGGCGATATCATAAATCGCAAGTTGCTCTTGAGCATTTTGCATTTGTGACATTGACTTTGCAAAATGTATATTTGTATATATTTTATTCAAATTAAAATGTTCTTTAAGTAAATTTGGAATATTACAATTTTGTAATGCAAAATCAATTATTTTACGATAACTGACTTCGCCTATTTTACCTTTTAAACTATAAATTGGTTTAATATCTTTTAGTTTATATTTATTACTTTCATCTGCTATATTAGGATTAATCATTGTGTATTTTTTATTTTCATAACGTAATACGCCCCAAACTAGAACTTTGCCACAATTTAAACTATACTCCATATAAGGCATATTAAACCAAATTAGGTTTATTGGCAAATCTTCACAAACGCAATCGCATATTATATAGCACAGCTTGTTTTTACTATATTGTTTTGGATAAACTTTTACAATATTTACTTTTAAAAGCAAATATTCGCCCTCTACAATATCCTCAACCTTGGTTATATTTGTCATATCCAAGTAATTAGTTGGCAGATTTTCCAACAAATCTGTCACCGAATATATGCCAAGACTATTTAATTTTTCAAGTGTTTTATCACCAACACCTTTTAAATCTTTCAGTTCCATAATTATTTATAAAGTAAAGTATATTTTGTAAATTTTAATTAGCATAAATATTTTAATGCAATTAATTTGTGTACCAACTAGGCTCTGAGCAAATTGATTGTTTATATCCTAATTTAATTAATTTTATTTTAAATTTTTAATTATATTAAACTTTAATATAATTTTTCAACATCAATTTATAAAACTATAACATTGCTATAGATTAAGTATCGTTTAATTTGAGTTTTCTCAAATTAAAAAAGTTAACGCTTTTTAATGAATAAATCAAGTCCAACAATATTTGAATTATATCAGTTCCTGCAAAATACCCATTTAGGTGCTTATTGAGGTCCCCACAAAATAACTTTTTTGTGGCGGATATGAACTGCTTGCAATAATATAAATAATATATCATTAAATTTGAGAGAACTTAAATTTAAACAAAAGCTAACGCTTTTTGCTTTATAAATCAAACTCTACATCATTTGAATTAACAATTGCTGATGTCAAATGCCACTACGTACAAAAGCTGACGTTTTATCTTATAATAAAAATAAGATATTTTAAAATCTTGTAGCAAGTAATATAATTAAAAATTGGCTTGCCGTAAAGCAAGCCAAGTATTAGCAATTTTAAATTATTCAACACTAATCATATAGAAATAGTGATTTTGACCGCCTTCATAAACTTCGACATCACATTCGTCATATTTATCTGCAAGTGTTTCTTTTAAGCTGTTTGCTTGTTCCTCAGTAACACCCTCACCATAATATAAAGTTATTACTGATTTATCCTCGTCAACAAGATTTCCAATTACATCAAAAGTTACATCGCTCACCTCTGCACCTTTTGATACAATCTTTTTACCAGTTATGCCGATTATATCGCCTTCTTGCAAATCAAAGCCGTCAAGATTAGTTTTTCTAACAGCGTAAGTAACTTCGCCATATGACACTTCACTATACGCATCTTGCATTGCCTCTACATTCGCATCAATATCTCTGTTAATGTCAAAAGCAACTGCACAAGCAATACCCTCTGGTACATTTACGGTTTTTACAACCCTAACATTTTTACTTGATAATTCCACAGCCTGTTCAGCGGCTAGAATTATGTTTTTATTATTTGGTAAAACAATTACATTATCGCTATTTACATTTTCAATAACATTTAAAATATCGTTAACGCTAGGATTCATTGTTTGACCGCCTTGGATAACAGTATCAACACCAAGCTCTTTGAATATAGATGCTAAACCGCCACCAGAACAAATAGACACCATAGCAATTGGCTTTTTATTAGCCTCGTGTTTCTTAATTAAAGCACGATTTTGCTCAAGCATATTCTCAATTTTTATTCTATCAAGTTCACCCATACTTAAAGCGTATTGTAATGCTTTATTTGGTTGATTTGTATGCACGTGAACTTTAACCATTGATAAATCGCCAATCGCTATAACGCTATCACCGATAGCCATTAGCTTGTCACGCAATTTCTCAATATCTTCTTCTGTTGTCTTATTTTTTAAGTTGATTATAAAGTACTCTGTACAATATGCAAACTTAATATTCTCTAAATCGTGGATATCGCCACTAAAATTATCAATGGCATCTTCAATTGAATTTTCGTCATCATGTGCGACACGTTCCATTGGAACGCCTTTCAATACGTTGTTAAAACCTTGGAATACAAATATCAAACCTTTACCACCAGCATCTACAACGCCCGCTTTCTTTAAAACTGGTAGCATATCTGGAGTTTTATTCAAGATTTCCTCACCTTTTTCAATAAGTGCATCAAAAAATGCTATAAAACTTGAATGTTTATTTGCAAGAGATGACGATTTTTCCGCCATATAACGGATAACGGTAAGAATTGTACCTTCCTTAGGCTTAGAAACCGCACTATATGCAACATCGGTAGCGTTTTGCAACGCTTTTGCAAAAGATTTTGTATTAATAACTTTTGCCTCTGCCAAAGATTTGTTTATACCTTTCACTATTTGTGATAAAATAACACCTGAATTTCCTCTTGCACCTTTTAAAGCACCTTTGGAAAAATCATTCAACAAATCCTCAAAATTATCATATTCCTTGCTGTCAACTTCACTAACAGCACTTGTCAACGTTTTTGACATATTAGTTCCAGTATCACCATCTGGTACTGGAAAAACGTTTAAGGAGTCAACGTAATCTTTGTTAATTTCAAGTAACGTTGCACCGCCAATAACCATCTCCTTAAACTTAGATATATCTAAAATCTTCATAATTTAAAGCTCCAATTAAACTCTGACGCCAACAACATAGACCAATACTTCGTCAACACGCATACCAGTGAAAAATTCTATGTTGTATTTCACAGCACTTTTTATAGAATCACAAACCGCATCAGTATTAATGCCATCTTTAAGCACAGCGTAAATTTCAATGTTGATTTTATTTTTAATTGTTTCAACTTTTACGCCCTTAGCATATGACTTTTTTCCAAAAATCTCTGCAATACTGTCGGTCAATTTTCTGGAAACAAGTGAAACTACGCCATAACAATCGCTTGCAATATGACTTGCAACCATTGCTATAGTGTTATCAGTAATACTCAATTTGCCAAACTTATTTATTGTCTTAACTGACATAGTACACCTCTCCCTTATTTATTATATAATACACGAATTAAATTAAATAATCAAGCATTTTAAATTATTTTTTATAATTATTTACTTTTATAAGCTATATAATCAATATATTGTTTATTTTTTGCGTTAAATCGAACTAATTTGACATTTTTGATACAAATAACACACAAAATGTAACCTAACAGGATTATGTAAATACCTAAAAAAATTTGATTCATACTGCTAATATATAAAATTTCGCTATAGATTATTAACTTTACATTTGAAAAAAGGTAAAATTTAACCAAACTTTGCATAAATTTTTATATTTTATAAAAAATATGCTTCAAATTCCTTGCATAATTTATTAATTAGTGATAGAATACTAAAGTAAATTGCTTAATAGGAGGTGTGTTCTATGTCAAGAGTATGCAGTATTTGCAATAAATCTAAAATGAGTGGTAATACAGTTTCTCACTCTAACCGTAAAGCTAGAAAGTCTTGGAACGCTAATGTGCAAAAAGTTAAATTAGTTGACGATAATGGTCGTGAGACAACAGAGTACGTTTGCACAAGATGCCTTCGCACAATGAAAAAGAGCGAAAATAACTAATTAAAAAGCAATTAAAGTAGGAGTTATCCTACTTTTTTGTTTTATAATGCTTTACTCAAAAAATTAAATTTGTACAATTGTACTTAAATAATTGCAAATTAAAAATTTTTCTCCTTACATAGCAATAAATGGTTATATTTGCAATTAGTAAAAATTTGAAGTAAAATAAACCACAAGTTTACATAGCTGTGACATAATAAATAGATTTAACAATTTTATAAATAAACATTTACGTTATAATCGACAAAAAATCTATACTTATATTAAAATAAAAAAGCTCTCATTGAGAGCTTTTTTACTATTAAATTACCCAAAATTTTAGTTATTAAGGGGTTCTCTATTGTTTTTTAGAGCAAATTTTTCTAAGAAAAAACTTAATAATCTTTGGTGGATTGGCACAATATATACGCATAACCCCTCCATATTCATTGCATAAACAATTTTCATTTATTGACAATAAGCATTACAATACCAAAATCCACACAAAGACGAATTTTGTTATCTGTAGCAATATTTGACAATGTTCTAGTTAAATTTTTATAAATATATTCGTTATTTAACTGCCACTTCACGCCTTCTAAAGATATAATATGCACCTTATCTGTGAATGGTGACAAACTTACAATACTATTTTTTTTAATATGCATATCCAAATTTTTATTTGTAATATAAATATCACAATCATTGCAATATGCTGTAACTTGTATTCTAGCTTCAACGCATTGAGCCATTATACTTAAATTTGCAAGTATATGGTCTAGTCTACCACCATTAACACCATAAAAATTTATTTTGCTATATCCATTTTCAATTAGATACTTTACTGCAATTTCTCCGTCAGTTTCGTCTTTATCCACATTGAGTAGAATTTGTTCCACACCTTGAATATCTTTCTTTACACTATCTTTATCGCCAACAAACAAATGAATGTTTTCAACTTTATCTGCTCCGCCATCGACACCGACTATAAAATCTCCAACAATTTCGCCGTTATATTTTTCACCATTCAAGACAACTGCAGCTACTTTTTTATTTTTGCTATCTTCCATAAACATTAATTACTTTAAACCTTTAATCAAAGCTATTTCTTTACTAGGATTTTCGCTCTTGTAAACAGCACTACCAGCAACCAAAATATTTACGCCACTATTTCTTATAATTTCCGCATTCTGACTGCTAACACCACCATCTATTTCAATATCAATATTTATATTATGTTTTGTAATGTATTCTTTTAACTCTTTTGCTTTATCTAAAACTTCAGCAATAAATTTTTGACCACCAAAACCTGGGAATACACTCATTAATAATACCATATCTATTTGATTGATATATGGATATACCAAATCAAGTGGCTTATCGGGATTTAAAACCAATCCACATTTTGCCCCTTTTGACTTGATTATATCTAGACCTTTTTGAACATTTTTACTTGCATCGGGGTGAAAAGTTACTATATCCGCTCCACAATCAACAAAATTGCCAACATATTTTTCTGGTTCAGTTATCATTAAATGCACATCAAGCGGTACTTGACTATATGGTTTAATGCTTTTTACCATAGGCATTCCAAACGTTATGTTAGGAACATAAACACCATCCATAACGTCAACGTGTATTAAATCTGCTCCCCATTCACAAGCTTTCTTTACGCTATCACCCATATTTGCAAAATCACCAGATAATATTGATGGTGATACCATATATTTAGTCATATCGTTTCCTCCATTTCTCAAGTAACTCTTCGTACAAATGTACATATCTATCATACCTATCTTTGCTTAGCTCTCCAGAACTTACTGCATTTTTAACAGCACATTGCGGTTCATTAATATGATTACAGCAATTAAATTTACAATTGCAAGCAAAATCATCAAAATCAGTAAAGTAAGTAGAAAGTTCGTCTGGATTAATATTTTCAATTTCCAAAATAGAAAAACCACAAGTATCTGCAAGTCTTATGCCGTGACCAATATCAAAAATCTCAACATTTCTAGTAGTATGCTTACCACGCTCAACCTTTCTTGACAACGCACCTGTTTCCAACATTTGATAACCTACTATACTATTGATAATTGAAGATTTACCAACTGCCGATTGCCCTGCCATACTGACATAATTATTTGACATTAGCTCTACAAGTTTACCAATACCTTCACCAGTTATTGCATTAACATAACATATGTCGCACAGATTACTATATGACACCTCAATATTTTCCTTAAATTCACTATCAATCAAATCAATTTTATTAACACACAAAATAGGTTTAATATTTTGTTTAACGCAGTTAATCAATAGTTTGTCAACGAGATAAAAATCTGGACGAGGACTTGGGGCTATACATATAACTATCATATCAATATTTGTAATATATGGACGAGTAATTTTATTTTTTCTTGGCAAAATTTTCTCAATAGCACCTTTGCCATTTGCAAAAACACTAAACTCAACATAATCACCAATAAAAATATCGCCATCTAGTCGCAATTTACCACGACCATTACAAACAATCACTTCACCATCAGATAGCACATTGTAATTGCCGCCAACACCTTTTATAACTTGTCCCAATCGAATTGTTTTATCTTTCATTTTGCCTCAAATATTTTTTATTTTATCATAACTTAAGTTATCCATATATAATCATAAGCCTTATATACATAATCACATACTTTCTTTACAAACCACAAATTAATTTTTGTGAAACATAAATAGCAATCAATTTTTTTAATACACATAGCAAATAATAGGGAATTTTTTAGCTAACGACATTAATCAAATAAGAGATACTTGTAATAATGAACAAATCACACAATAATTTAAAATTTAACATTATTTAAAGTGAATTTCTTACAATTTATTTTCATTATCTTGTAAAATTTTTCGTCTTAATTGACCGCAAGCACCTTCTATATCGCTACCCATTGTACGTCTTATGGTAGCAGATATTCCGTTATCTTCAAGCACTTTTAAAAATTTAGCCACAGGTTCTTTTCCGCTTGACTTTAAATTCTTTTCCTTAACATAATTTAAGTTTATCAAATTAACGTGACAAGGCAATCCTTTTAAAATAACGCTCAGTTCTTTAGCACAAGCAATGCTATCATTTACACCTTGAATCATTGAATACTCAAAAATAATTCGTCTGCCAGTCTTTTCAAAATAATATTTAACTGCATTTATAATATCTTTAATCTTGAAAGCCTTGTTAACTGGCATAATTTGACTACGCACCTCATCATTTGGAGCGTGCAAAGAGATTGTTAAAGTAACTCCGCCTAAATCGTCTGCCAAGTTATAAATTTTGTCACAAAGTCCACAGGTGCTTAAAGATATATTCCTTTTACTAATGTTTATACCGCTATCACAACTTATCATTTCTAAAAATTTTAATACATTTTGATAGTTGTCAAGTGGTTCACCACTACCCATAAGTACTATGTTAGTTATTTGTCTTTCGCCCTCGCCTAAATCGTTATTTACTGCAAGAACTTCACCAACCATTTCACCAGCAGTTAAGTTACGAACTAAACCATCTAAGCCACTTGCACAAAATGCACAATTCATACGGCAACCAACTTGTGTACTTATACAAATAGTGTTACCATATTTGTATGACATAAGTACGCCCTCAATGATATTGCCGTCAGACAAAAGAAAAATATATTTTCTTGTTCCATCTTTTTCGGAAACAAGTTTTTTATAAATTTTAACGCAATTACAATCAAAATCTTGTTTTAATTTTTCTTGTAATTTTTTAGGCAAATTTGACATTTTGTCAAAATCTACACCTTTATGTAACCAAGCAAATATCTGTTTTCCTCTAAACTTAGGTTCACAAATTTTTGCAAGGTAATTCTCCCAATCTTGAATATTATAATCTAAAGCATTTGGCATTTTATCAACCTCGCAATAAAAAATCCGTCAAGTCCTTTATCATTTGGTAACAACTGAATAAATCCAGCATTGTCAAATTGTATAGGCATTTTTTCAAGCTTGACGTCTTTTCTTTCTTTCAAAATTCTACCAACAATATTATAATTTTCCTCTCTTAAAATAGTGCAAGTAGAATATACTATACTTCCGCCTACCTTTGCATATTCAATAGCGTTATTTAGCAACTTATATTGAATTTCACTAAGTTTCAAAATATCCTCATAGCTCTTATTTAAATAAATATCTGGTTTTTTACGTGCAATACCAAAACCGCTACAAGGGCTATCACAAAGCACCAAATCAAATTTCTCTTTAAAATTATCATTCAAAATTGTGCCATCCATAACAATTGCATTTATATTATCAACACCCATACGAGTGCTGTATTCATTAATTCTTTCCACTCTATTAGGATATATATCGCAAGCAGTAATTTTCAAGTTTTCAGCAAGACTACTTAAATACACTGACTTACCACCAGGACTTGCACACATATCCAAACAAGTATAATTTGCTTTCACATCACAAGCCTTGCACACAAGCATACTAGATGCAGATTGATATGTAATATAGCCTTTGTCAAACAATTTTCTTACTTCTTCACAATTTTTAATTAAATATCCACCATACTCGCTTTTTGCAAATTGAATATTTAATTGCTTAAATTTATTTTCCAAATCTTTATCAGATATTTTTTTACTATTAATTCGAATATGTTCAAACTCTATTGACTTTTGACTCAAAATTTCAATAGCACCATCTTTTTTATATTGCTTGAACAAGCATTTGACATACCAAAGTGGAACGCTATACTGCACAGATATTGCCATTTTTCCATCTTTAGGCAAATCAAATTGCTTACTAGCAGCATTTTTCAAAGTAGCGTTTACAAAACCAGTTAATTTAGGTTTTTTAGCATATTCTGCAAGATTTACCATTTCATTCACAACAGCGTGAGTAGGAATACTATCCATAAACTTTAACATATAGATTCCAAGTTTTAATATGGTATAAATTTTATTATTTGGCTTGCTATCACATAGCAATGATATGTAATATTCTATTGTAATATTTTTATCTAAAGTACCATAGACAAGTCTAGTAAGTAATGCACGATTATCTGCTTTATCTAACACCTCTGTCAGCAAAACATTACTATATGCACCCTCTCGGAACACTCTATCTAAAATATCAAATGCCAATCTGAAATCTTTATTCATTTATACTCCTACATAAAATTAAAGAAGCAAATTTTAACTTATATTAAAATTTTTATCGTTTGTAATAAACTTGCCTTGCAATCATTTATAATTTAAATTAACATTGCCTAATGCAAAACGTGACTATGCCACATTATAAATTATCAGTTACTGCAAAATGTGGCTACGCCACGCTTCACGATAACTTCCGATAATATAATTATGTGTCGTTAAATTTGAGAAACCTCAAATTTAAACAAAAGCTGACGCTTTTTGTTTGATAAATCAAGCCGACACCATTTGAATTAACATCAGTTACTATAGAATACCCTTTCGGGTGCTTATTAAGGTCCCAACAAAATAGCTTTTTTGCGGGGTAAATGTACCGCTTCAGATAATATAAACTATAGGAAGTAAATTTTAAGTTACCTTAAAATTTTGTATTGCTAATGCAATACTGCTTGCTTACACAAGCACTTCCAGTTTGAATTAACAATCGCTACTGTCAAATGCCACTACGTGTCGCTTGACGACCGCTTCTGATAATATAAACTATACACATTTTTCTTGCAGAATAATGGTATTATTTTTATATTTTTAAAAACCAACCCACTTAAAAAATTAATTTAATACCGATTTTTGATAGGTTAATTTACAAACAATAAAAATTAATTGTTTTCAAATTTACTACCCACAGCAATCTTTTTGCCAAGCAAAAAATCTTTTGCGGACATTCTCTTTGCACAATGTGCTTGTAATACCTCTATACTTACACAACCATTACCACAAGCAACAATTAAACCATTTTTATCTGCTTGAATAATTTCCCCACTTTCTGCATCAACTTGCCTGTTGGCTATTGATACTTTATAAATTTTAATCGTTTCACCATTCAGCATTGTATACGCACAAGGCCAAGGGTTCATACCTCTAACAAAATCTTTGATTTGAACTGCACTTTTATTCCAATCAATTAAGCCGTCCGCTTTGCTAAGCATTTTGCAAAAAGTTGCGTCATTGTGGTTTTGTGGCGTATATATAGCTTTTCCGCTCTCAATTATATCTAATGCTTTTACAATACTATCAGCTGCTAGCAAACTCAATCTGTCAAATAGTTCACCCGCTGTTTCACTCTCGTCAATTTCAGTTTTATCAGCAAATAGTATATCTCCACTATCAACCTCATAAGCTGTTTTCATAATAGTAACGCCCGTTTCCTTTTCACCATTGATTACACACCATTGGATAGGACTACTACCACGATATTTTGGTAACAAACTTGCGTGTTCATTAATAACACCATATTTAGGTATTGCCAACAATTCCCTACTTAGTATTTGACCAAAAGCACAAGTAACCATAATGTCTGGTGCAAAATCTTTTATATCTTGCACGCCCTCTCGACTTATTCTGTTATATTGCAAAACTTTGAGTCCCAATTCAAGTGCAACCTCTTTTACTGGCGATGGCGTCATAACTCCTCTATTGCGAGGCTTATCAGGTTGAGTTACAACGGCTAAAATCTCGTGTCCAGATTGTGCAATTTTTCTCAAACTAGGCACAGCAAAATCTGGCGTACCTAAAAATATCAATCTCATATTTCTATCCTTTTAAAATAACCAAAAATCTATTTTGCAAAATACAACATAAATATTTGTAATGCATCTATTTTAAATATTATCAAATTATTTAATAAACATTTTACGATTGGTCTGTAAAAATATTTTCCTATTAAATTTAAGCGTAAATGCTTGTAATCAAGTTATTAAAGCATATATTATAACAATTAATTAAAATTTATTGTTATAATATTTACAATGTTACATATTAGCAATTAATTTGTTGTCCAAATTGGAATAATATTTTAATAACTTTGGCAAAACGATTTTAATCGTTTTGAAAACATATAATTGCAATTACTCATAAATTTTGTTATTCAATCAAATTAGCTATTTAATCATTTAGGTTAAAACTCTAACAAATTAAATTAGGAACATTTTAAACAAACTAATATATCAAAAACAATTATTATCTTTTCTTTTTGATTTTACCCTTATATTCCTTGTCATAAAACAAAATTCCGTCAAGGTGGTCTGTTTCGTGACAAATTGCTCGTGCAGCAAATTCCTCACATTCAGCTTGCATTTGTACACCATCCCTATTAAAATACCTTACTTTAACATAGTTTGGTCTAGCAACATTACAGCTCTTACCCTCTACACTTAAACAACCCTCATAACCAATTTGTTCACCATCAGTTTCAATAATAACTGGGTTTATAAGTTCAACATAAAAATCTCCAACCTCTACTACTGCAACTCGTCTTAAAATACCAACTTGAGGTCCAGCCAAACCAACTCCTTCCGCCTTACGCATAGTCTCACGCATATCGTCCAAAAGTTTAGCCAATTTCTCATCAAAAACCTCTACAGGTCTGCAAGTTTTTCTTAAAATTGGGTCTCCATCCTTTACAATATCTCTTATTGCCATTTAATTCTCCTTTAGCTCATATTTTGTGGATTAATTTCCACAAAAACGCTGTTGCCTTGTTTATTTTCGTCTACTATATCGTATATTTTACCAATTATTCTATC
The DNA here is from genome assembly GCA_910584035.1 of uncultured Christensenella sp. Lineage (GTDB taxonomy): Bacteria > Bacillota > Clostridia > Christensenellales > UBA3700 > MGBC100798. The sequence goes on from CAJTZR010000034.1 coordinate 16,339, forward strand.
CTCTAAATTTCGCCTTATTCTAAGCACAATTTGATAGCGGTATTTATTTTGAATTTTATTTATAGGTGATTTCATTGCTTGCATATAAACAAACTCTTTTTCGTTTTCTGCTCTAAGCAACTTTAATAAGTCGTAAATCTTTTTTGTACAATTAAGGCTCTTTTCCTCTTGCTCATTTGAAACCAAAACTCTTACAATAGTTGTATAAGGCGGAAAATTCGTAACGCCTCTTGTATTAAGTTCCTTATCAAAAAAGCCTTTGTAATCATAATTTTTAACAAAGTTAAATAGATAGTGCTTTGGTGAATATGTTTGAATTATTACCTCACCTAGCTTGTCCTTTCTGCCAGCTCTGCCAGCCACTTGAGTTATAAGTTGATATGTACGTTCACAAGACCTATAATCACTAAAATACAAACTCATATCCGCATCAAGCACACCAACCAAAGTTACATTTGGGAAATCGTGTCCTTTAACAATCATTTGCGTGCCGACCAAAACTTGTGCCTCACCACGTCTAAACGCACCAAGTATATCAAGATAAGCGGTTTTTGTGGAAGTAGTATCATTATCCATTCTTAAAATTTTAACACTATCACCCAAAAGTTCTTGCAGTTCCCTAACAACTTTTTC
>CAJTZR010000035.1 GCA_910584035.1 uncultured Christensenella sp.
AAGAAAATGCTGATATTGATAATGTTCAATTGAGTATATCTTTAGGAACATCTGGTAAAGATAATTATGTTAAAGGATATTTGTTTGTTGATAATGTATCAATTAGTGAAATAGACGAAGAAAGATTTAACGAACAAGTACCAGTTGCAATGTTCCCTACAACTAGTGAAGAGGCTGAAAAACTTGAGTATACTGATGAAGTTAAGAAAGTTACAAGCGTAAATCAAAGAATCGTATTTACTGCTGACGACTTAAATAAGGACCCAGAGGAAGAGCCAGAGAAAAAAGTTGACCCATTATTGTGGTTGTATATCACATCTGGTATTATTGGTGGACTAATCGTAATTGTTGCTATTATATTTGTATTAAAGAAATTTAATGTATTTGCAAAATTCTCTAAGAAAACTAACTTTAACGAAAAAGGTAGTGAAACTTATAACAGAAACAGAGTTGATGCTAACAAATCCAATGCACAAAATCGTGATATTAACAAAAAGCACCAAGACTAATTTAATTTAATAAAATTGCAATAAAACAAAACACATTCTAATTAGTTTAGAATGTGTTTGTTTTTTATAATATATTGCTAATATATCATACATAAAATAGCGTGAAAAATTTAAAGACGCATAATATCTATAATTTTTTTATGCAATTTGCCTTCTTGGAATAATTGCTCAGATGTATCATAAATTGCTTTTGCAATTAGTTATCTGTTACCAGTTTATCTTTCACAAGGTTAATACCTTTCCTCTTTCAATTTAAACTTTTCTTGTTTGTTGTAATTTTTTATATGATTATATAATTTATTTTAATTTTTGCTTTCCACATTAAACCACTAGTGAATAATTTTTTTAAAAGATAAATTACATAAAATTAAATAAACATTATATATTTAATAAAAACAATAATATTTTTTGTTTTAAATTATTGCTTATAAACTAATTATATTTTCTTTAATCAATCAGCTAATAATAAAGTTTTTTCATAGAATATAAAATTTTAAAGTATTTTTCTAGCCTACTAATGCAATAATTGTTTTATAAAACTAAAATACTATTATGCTAATGAATTTAATGCAAATTTAGTTGTAAAACAATTACAAATTATACTCTACTAAATTAACAAAAAAACTGAATAAAGTTGTAGCAAAAAGTCTACTAATAAAATATAAAATTAATTACAAATTAAAATATTACAAAAATTAATGATATATTGTACAATTAAAAATTTGTCAGAAAAGTATACAGCACAAAAATATATTATAATTTATATAATTATAAAAATAAAATAAATTTATGCAACAAGTTTGACACAACAACATTGTAATATTAAAAATAATCACCAAGACTAATTATATTTATTAAAAATATGTAATGTAAGATTAATTATAATTAAAGCGAAAACTAAAATAATGCATCAATTTAATAATGCATTATTTTAATTATATTATAGTATACAAATATATTAATTACTTTTTCTTATTCTTACCTTTTGAGTTTTTATTAAACTTATTGTTATTTTGTTTATTATTTGTATTAAATGACTTGCTTTTATTATTAACACTTGCATTTAACTTATTTTTACTATTTGTAATTGCCTCTTCTTTTGTAGGTTTAATTAAACAATTTGCACCAAAGCCAATCAAGTCTTTTCGTCCCGCAAGTTCTAAAGCTTTATGTACAATATCATAATTTTCCTTTTTACGATACTGCAGCAATGCACGTTGCATTTTTTTATCCTCTTTTGAGCGTGGAACAAAAACCTCCTCCATAGTATCTGGATTCAAGCCAGTATAGTACATACAAGTTGACTTTGTAGATGGTGTTGGATAAAAATCTTGCACTTGCTCTGGCATATAATTTATACTTTTTAAATATTCAGCAAGCCTTACCGCATCTTGCAGTGTGCAGCCAGGGTGAGATGAAATTAAATATGGTACTAAATACTGTTTTTTACCTAACTTTTCATTAATTTTATCATATTTAATCTTAAATTCCTTATAAACTCTAAACGGAGGTTTATTCATTAGCTTAAGCACACTATCCTCTGTATGCTCTGGTGCAACTTTCAACTGCCCGCTAATGTGGTGTTTAATAAGTTCATATAAAAACTCGTCATTATTATCCATCATTAAGTAATCATACCTTATGCCACTGCGGATAAATACTTTTTTGACACCATCTAATTCCCTCAAAGTTTTTAGCAAATCAAGATATTCCATATGTGACACTTCCAAATTTACGCAAGGTTTATATCCTATACAATTTTTCTTATTGCAAACGCCACTTTTCTTTTGATATTTACAAGAAACATTCCTAAAGTTAGCAGTAGGTCCGCCAACATCGTGAACATAGCCTTTAAAATCTTTATCAGCGATAAAAATCTTAACCTCTCTTACAATAGATTCCTTGCTACGCTTTTGTATAGTTCTGCCTTGGTGATAAGTGATTGCACAATAGCTACAACCACCAAAGCAACCACGTTGAGAAGTAACTGAATATTTAACCTCTTCTATTGCAGGAACGCCACCAGTATACATTGGGTGATAGGTACGCTCATACGGCAAAGAATAAACCATATCCATTTCCTCAACAGTACAAGCTCTTTGAGGTATATTCTGCACTAAGTATCTGCCGTCTGGTTGTTTTTGTAATAGTACTTTTCCATTTAAATTGTCATTATTTTGTGATTGCATATTAAAAGCTTTAACATATGCCTTTTTGTCACTGACAACATCATCAAAACTTGGACAAAATAATGCGGAATGTTCCTCTATTTGTGCCTTTAGTTTTTTTGAAAGATTGTCATAGCTATCTAAATAACAAACGCCTTGAATATCCCTCAACTTATTAAGTGGCATACCTTTTTTAATGCAATTTGCAATATCCATAATAGGAACTTCGCCCATACCATATATTAATAAATCGGCTGGAGTTTGTGCGAGAATACTTGGCAAAACTTTATCTGCCCAATAATCATAATGAGCAAATCTTCGCAAAGATGCTTCAATTCCACCAATAACGACTGGCACATTTGGAAACAACCTTTTTAATGCGTTAGTGTAAACTACAACCGCTCTATCTGGTCGCATACCAACTTTGCCACCCTCACTATAAACATCACGTGTGCGAGGTAGTTTTGCCACAGTGTAGTTATTAACCATACTATCAACAACTCCACTAGATACAAAAAAGCCGTGTTTTGGTGAGCCAAATTCCATATAATCGCTATCACATTGAGGTTGTGGAATTACTGCTACAACAAAACCAAAATGCTCTAACATACGAGTTATTATGCTTGTGCCAAAAGACGGATGGTCACAATATGCCTCACCTGTTACATAAATAAAATCTGGATGTATGCCATTTAATTCCTCTTTTTTAACTGCTAAAAAACTCATATATTACCTCTATTCAATTTTAACATTAAAGTTAATATATGTCAACACAAATAATAAAAGAGTTTGTTTACAAGCAAAACACACATATAAAGATTGCGACAAATGTTTAAATTAACTAGCATTAGTTGTTTTTTCGGTATAATTGTATATCATAAAAACAAATAAAATATAAAATAAGATATTTAAAAGTGTGATACAAATAATATCTAATGTAATTTGAAATGAATTTTTTCGTTCAAATTAAATGTTTTAAATGCAAATTAAAAAATTAAAATCAAACTTATTAAAAACTATAAATTTTATAAAAAGTAGTTTTTTAAAATGTGGAATTTATAATTTAACTTTGCCAGAAAGTATTAAAAAAATAGGCAAGAGAGCGTTTGCTGTATGTTAAATATTTGTAAAATACTATAAAATGTCAATAAAAAATGCTCACGATTGTGAGCATTTTATATTATTCGTGACTAATAAATTTATATCCTACACCTCTAATAGTTTGGATATATTCCTTTTTGCTAAACATTGCAAGTTTGCTACGTAATGATTTAACGTGCATATCCAAAGTGCGAGTTTTGCCATAGTACTCAAAACCCCATACATCATTTAAAATAGATTCCCTTGGAACAACACTGCCACATTTAGTCATTAACAATTTAAGTAGATTAAATTCCTTTAAAGTCATTCTAACTACATTGCCATTGACAGTAACCAAATGTTCATCATTGTTTAGCATAATATCGCCAAGTTCGAAAACTGTTGATTCAGTACGGCTAAAGTTTTGTTTACGTATGCAAACTTTTACTCTTGCAACCAATTCAAGCACACCAAAAGGCTTAGATATGTAATCATCTGCACCAGAATCCAAACCACGAACTTTGCTTATTTCATCGCATTTGCTACTAACAATAATAATTGAAAGAGTTTGATATTGCTCACGGATAATTTTAACGGCAGAAATACCGTCCATACCTGGCAAAATAACATCCATCAACAAAACGTTTGGTAGATTTTTTTCTAATGCAACAAATAGCTCTTCTGCAGAATGAAAAGTGCGACACTCATAGCCTAGTGGCTCAAATGTATACTTATACAAATCTCTGATACTTTCATCGTCATCTACAGCGTAAATAGAATACTTCATATTAAACATCTCCTAATAAAAACATATAATTTTTATTAATTTTAATTAACAAAATTTATGTTGTTAACCTATCTTATAAAACAACATTACTTACATAATGTAAGATTTACTTGACATAAATTTTAACAACATATAAATTATAGCATAAAACTTTACAAAAGGCAACAATTTTTTAAAAAAAATTTACATTCTAGCACTATTTCGCCTAATAATAAAATCTTTTATCGTTTTTGCATTTTCTTCGTCAAGACATTTGCTTATGGCTACAAACAAGTCAGTATCCAAAGTGACAAAAGTATCTTTTTTTGTCAGTTCGCTAACCGCTTTTTCGACATTTTGCATTAAATTCAATCTGTCAGACAAACTGAATAATGGTTCTGGCAAAACACCAACAATAACTTCACCACTTTGAAGTTGATAAAACACCACTTTACGAACTAGCGGAATATTTGCAACCACCGTTGTAAAATCTATAGCACCACTTTGTGCTACTATTTGCATTAAGTTATCATTTTTTTGTTCAACATATTGAACATTTTCGCTAATATATAAGTTATTCATACTTTTATTATTAGCTAAAATGCCTAGCTTATGCAATTAGTGCAATTTAATCCACATTGTCTATCAAAGTAACATTACTGCCGTCACTCCACAATTGGTCTAAGCAGTAAAGTTTTCTGCTTTCCTCATTAAATACGTGTGCTAAAACTACGCCATAGTCCACAACAGCCCATCTACCCTCTGGGATACCCTCTCTACGTAATGGCTCAATGCCTTGTTTAGAAAGCAAATCGTCAATATTGTTGGCAATAGCTTTTACTTGAGTTGTGGACTTGCCACTAGCTACAACCAAATAATCGGCGATAACTGTCAAATGCTCAACTTTTATAACTGCAATATCTTTTGCCTTGCTATTTAAGCACCCCTCTACTATTAAATCTTTAATTTGTTCTGATGTATATTCCATAATATCTCCTTAGTATACTTATTAAAATATTAATTACAATTTGTTTTATATTTTATATTTATTTTAAAATCTTTTTATAAAAATTATTATTTTTTATCAATTACTTATTAAAATAATAATTATATGCGTCCAAAGTTAAAGGATAAATTTCCTTATTTTCATTTTCTAAAAATTTAATTGTGCTTTCTAAGCAAGCCTTAAATCCCTCATTAAAATCTTTATCAAAAATCTCTCTTAGCTTATCCACGCCCTCAAAATTACGACCTTTTTCAATCATATCTGCACAATAAACCAACATATCAAGTGTTTTCATTTTTGGTCTTGCGGTAGCGTGATAACAAATAGCGTCTAAAATATCTTTATCCTCAATGCCATAATCTTTATTTGCAACAACACTGCCACAAAAAGCGTGTGCAATAGGTGTACCTATACAATCGAGTGGTAAATTGTAATGTATTATAATGTCTTGTAAATTTGAACAATTTTTTGCACAATCGTGCAACAAACAAGCTTTAAAGACTTTGTCATAATCAAGCTTTAATATGTCACAATACTTTAATGCATACTCAACAACGCCTATAGTATGTGCAAATCTTTCCTCGCTAATATTGTCTTTTAGCTTTTCAATCAGCTTTCCATACTCATTATATAGATTTGCAGTTTTAATATATTGTAGTACTTTACTATCCAATTTATCACTAATGTCAAGTTGCAATCTTAATGCATTTCTCACTTGGCTTGAAGATATACTATCTGGCAAATACTCTGCAATAGCTATACCTTTTTTGTTAACACTTTTGTACTCTTCCAATTTATTATATAGTATATCTTTCTTTCCGTCTCGTGGCACTACAAGTAGTTTCGTTAGTTTTAATATTTCAAGCGGTTTATACCACTTATCAAAATTCAAAAAGCTATCCCCACCAATGATATACTCAATATTCTCACCATATTTTTCAATTACTTCTGGCAAATAGTCAAATGTGTATCCTATTCCATTTCTTTTCAATTCAATATCGCTAATCTCAATTTTATCGCCAGCAATTAGCTTAAGCATATTCAATCTATCCGTATCACTTGCGGATAAAGTTTTGTGTGGCGGATTATGACTAGGCAATAATATCAACTTATCATAGCCTCGTTCCCTAATCAATGCCTGTGCCATATGGATATGTGCAATATGTGGCGGGTCAAACGCTCCACCAAAAATACCAATAAATTTACTCATATGAGTATTATACATTATTTTTGCTATTTTAGCAATACCATTTTAAAATTTTAAGGCAATTTTTTCAAACTATTTAATTCAATAAAAGAATAATGAGGAATTATAAAATACAATGTTAATAATGCTTATTTTTAACATTAATTGGAATTAAAAGCAATTATTTTGTCAATAATAGCGTTATGAAATTAAGATTGCTAATAGACAAAATTTTAACTTTTATTTGTATATTTGTACCAAGTTATTTGCTTTGCAATTTTTTCACACAAAATATTGCAATCAAAAGCATATTATCTGCAATACTAGGACTATTAGGACTAGTAATAATTTCATTCGTTCAAAAAATGACTAAATCACGCATTAACTACAAAAATTTTGCACTATACACTAGCGTTCACGGGGCTGGATACATATATGATAAATTGGTAAAAGCCTTTAGTAATATGGAGTTTGAAAACAAAGGTGATTACCTAATATCACCCGATAAAATAATGATAATTTGCAGTGCAAAGTTTGGTAATCTTTCCCCCGATGAAATATTAAAATACAACAAATTAGTTCAAAAAGAAGAAGCTACCAAATGCTATCTTATAGCTAAAGAATTGCCAAAAAATTGTGCAATTGCTTTGTTCAATTTTACTGACAAAATAAAGTATATCCCTCTGAAAATCGTATTTAAAATGCTAAAATCGCAAAAATTACTAGACGAAAAAATAAATGTTAAGCTTGGCAAACTTAACTATTCAAATAATATTTTTGACATCATTTTTGATAAAAGTAATATTAAAAAATTTTTGTTTGTGGCAATTATATTATACGCATTTAGTTTTATTATTCCATTTAAAACTTACTATATAGTTCTAGGTTCTATAAACATAGCTCTTGCGATAATATGTGTTGTTCGTGGTCGTTCGCACAACTACAACGGCAAATACGAAATCTTTGACAAACACAATAACAAATAATCTCATAAAATTATGAGATTATTTGTTTAGTTGTATGTTTTAGTTAATGTTTTTTGTTGTATGTTAATAGCGTATTTTTTAACAGTATGTATTAGTCGTACATTTAAAATACTTTAATTATCACTTGTCAAATGATAAATATAACATCTTATCAAATAATAAAACATTTTGAATATTCGTTGCAATTTATTTAATTTTTGCTACATTACTAATTACAACTCGCTAAACCATTAATTATTAAACTGCTCCTAAAACTCTCAAAGTTTTTAAATAGCTATATTGCGGATTAAAAGTAACAGAACGCAAAACTCCACTTGATAAATTATTTAGTGATATACTAGAGGCAACTTCCAAACCTGCATCGTAGTAAATGCGTCTATAATTTTTCATAGCGTTTACGCAACAAGGATAAATTTTATCCAAATATTTTTCTATTTCTTTAGAATATTCACTGCTTACAAAAGATAATCGCAAATACTCGGTGGCGGTAATTTTATCTGTTATCTTAAACAAATCCGCCTTGCTAATATTTATTTTTTGTGCAACAAAATCAATATCTGCCATAATATCATTTGGTATAAATAAATCACAATCAACTATATTTACTAGGCTTTTTATTGTATTCACAACAAACCAACCTACAAGCATAGCATATTCGCCAAGCAACTTTTTACTTTTTGCCATTGATTGCACAACTTTGCAAGACATTTTATAGCCATCAAGCACATCAGTATTTGTAAGCATACCCTCAAGCAACCCCACATTAATTACTGCATTTAATAAATCACGGAAAAATTGTTCATCACGATAATAAATATAGCTTTGTGAAAACAACTCAATTATTATACTTTCAATTTCTTCCACTATTTGCAAATCATCAGTTTTATTATAACAAATGCAAGCTAATTTAAAGTCAAAACAAGCAATCAGTTTTGTCATTAGCGTGCCATATACACTTGCAATCAAATCAAACGCAATCAGTTTTACTTTTTCCTCATAAATGATAATTGAATGATATGTTTTATGCAACATATCAAATAAATTCAAATTTTCCGCAACTATTATATATTTTTTGCCGCTAAAAGTTTGTGCAAGACTTTCGCCCAGCAAAATAATTCCCTCACTATTTTCCTCAAGCTCTTCAACAAAAATATTTTCGTCATACATAATACTTTGCACAATATACCCAGCTTTTTGCAAAGTGCGTTCTATATCCGCTACTTCACGCTTAAACACCTCAAGGTATACGATTTTTATATTACCAGCTTTGGTGAGATTTTTCACATCTGCCAATAATTCCTCTGGCAACTTTTTTTCAATACGAACATTTTTGCAATTTGCTACTTTGTCTTTAAATTGTGTATATATCATAGGAACACCCCCAAGCCTAATTATAACATAGAGTTTGAGGGTGTTTTTGAAATTTAATATCGATTTTTGTCGCATTTATCATTTATTTACAACATTAAGATAAAAGTTTGCTTTTCTCCTGATTGATTCGCTTTGGTGAGATTGAAAAAGTTTTATTTGCTCTGTGTAATCAAAGTTTTTGCTTGCAATTAAGCTATTAACAACTAAATTAAACAAGAAAGTTGGTCTTGCCATATTACTACCAATCAAGTCCGCAAGTGGTTTTAAAGCTTTCCTACCACCAAGCAACATATTAAAAATATTGCTATAATCAAATATGTCAGCTACTTCTTTAGGCATTTGCACTTTTAAAATATTGCTATTGTATGGGCAGATATTTTGACATTCCTCACAACCTAAAGTACGACCGACCTTATCATCAAAATAATTTTCGCAAAAATCTTGTTTATGTCGCAAACAATTTTCTCGTTTGAACTCACCTTTACAAAGTGCATTAGTTGGGCAAACAATATCGCATTTATGGCAACTATCGCATACTTTATCCACCTTGCCGTCAGCAAAATATTCATATTTGCTGGCAACACTGATTGACTGCAAAGTCGTTCTACTACCATACTTTTTGTTTACTAATAACTGATTATTAAGTATGCTACCTAAACCACCTACTTGTGCAGCTTTTTTAAGTTGCAAGTGTCTATCAATAATTGTATAGCCATTATCTATTAGTACTTGTTTTATTTCTTTAACCTTGTTATATAGCGTATTTGATGCAATATAAAAGGCATCAATTCTTGCACAATTTTTAGGATAATTTTCAAAAGGCGAATATGGTAACATAAACACTATATCCGTCACATTATCATTAAAAACCGCGCAAAAATCGATACTAAAGCTTTTAATTAATTCGATTAGCATTTTGTTTTTAAGTATTCTTCTACCAAACCATTAACCTTGCTTTTATCAAACTTACCAGCTAGCAATGGCATAATACTTTTAATTATCATACCTTTAGTTTTTGGTGAAGCATCATCATAAATATCTTTTTCCTTAATGATTGCAAGCACTTCTTCCTCTGTCATTTGAGCTGGCAAAAAGCTCTCCAAAACTTTTATTTTGCCGCTTGCAAGTTCACTTGTAGCAACATCTTTAACTTTATAAAGTTCTGCAATTTCCTTTTGAACTTTAATCTCTTTACTTACACATTCAATAATATCGTTGTCTGTAACTTCACCTTTTCCGCTTTTTTGCTTTAAAAGTGCTGCTGCAATAACTGCCTCAAGTGCAGACTTAGTAACTTCGTCTTTAGTTTTTCTTGCATCATTAAATTTTGCTCTAATCTCATCCAATAACATAATTTCATCCTACCTTTTAAGTTTTTTATAAAGTTTTATAATTTATTTGCTGTTTTTATTTTAATTGCTTTTAATTTAAAAGTCAATTAATTTAATTCAACTGGTTTATGCACAAGCTCTGTAATTACTTTTACAACTTGAATAATCACTGTTGGAATAATTGCAAACAATACCATATAGCCAATCATTTTTGGTTGCAATACTAATTGTTCAGATATTTCAAATAATTTATCCAATCCTGGTACAAATGTTACAAAGCACATTAACAATACTCCAACGCCTAACGCACCTAAAACATACCAGTTAGTATGTATGCCAAGTTTTACAACACTCTGCTTTCCTCTGCAGTTAAAGCCGTGGAATAGTCTTGCAAGTGTTATTGTAAGGAATGACATTGTAGTTGCAAGCTCGTTGCTCATTCCAACATACTTACCTACACTATAAGCACCCATTGTACAAGCGAATATTAACAAACCTTGCGATATTATCAAAAGCATTACCTTACGTGATAACAACGGCTCTTTAGGGTCACGTGGTTTTTGCAATAGTAAATCACTGCTTGCCCTTTCCATACCTATTGCAATTGCTGGCAAACTATCTGTCAACAAATTGATAAACAATAAGTGAATGGTAGTAAATGGTGCCTCCCAACCTAAGATAGATGTTAATAGGATACAGAATATTCCCGCAATGTTACCAGATAACAAAAATGTTACTGCATTACGAATGTTTGAATAAACACATCTACCATTTGCAACACTTTTTACTATTGTAGCAAAATTGTCGTCTGTCAGTATCATTGATGCGGCATCTTTGCTGACCTCTGTTCCAGTAATGCCCATTGCAACACCAATATCCGCCTTTTTCAATGCTGGGGAATCGTTTACACCATCGCCAGTCATAGATACGATATTACCACGCTTTTGCCAAGCCTCAACTATCCTTATTTTGTTTTCTGGTGAAACTCTTGCATATACTGTAACTTTATCTATAATATTGTTAAGTTGTTCGTCTGACATTTTGTCAAGTTCCACACCATTAAGTGCTATATCGTCCTCGTCCATAATGCCAATTTGTTTTGCAATGGCACTTGCTGTAATTTTATGGTCACCAGTAATCATTATTGTTTTGATACCAGCAATCTTTGCACGGCGTACAGCCTCAATACTCTCCTCACGTGGTGGGTCAATCATACTTACAAGTCCCACAAAAGTATATCCGTACTCGTCATCTATACCAATGCTGTCTTTTGCAAATTCTTTATACGCAAAAGTCAACACTCTAAGTCCTTTTTGTGATAACTGCAAGTTTGCGTCCTCTATCGCTTTTTTATCAGCTGGAGTAAATTTCCTTACCTTTCCATTTTCAATAATGCTATCCACTCTGCTTAAAATTACATCTAAAGCACCTTTTGTGAACATACATTTCTTTCCATTATACTCACTTACTACACTCATTAACTTTCTGTCAGAGTCAAAAGCTAATTCTGCAATTCTAGGATATTTCTTTCTATACTCAAGTTCGTCAATGTTATGTTTTTGTCCAAGTATAGTCAAAGCAATTTCCGTTGGGTCACCAATGCCGTGCCCATTTTGATTAGTGCTATCGTTAACAAGCAACATTGAATGTAACAAAAGCTTTTCACCCATATCGCTTAATGTAATGTCCTCACCCTTTTTGAAGTCCGCATTTACATACACATCTTGAGTAGTCATTTTGTTTTGTGTCAATGTTCCCGTTTTATCCGAACATATAACACTTACAGCACCTAAAGTTTCAACAGCAGATAAGTCCTTTATTATAGCATTTTCTTTTGCCATTTTACTTGTTCCTACCGCTTGCACAATAGTTACAATACTACCAAGTGCTTCTGGAATTGCAGCAACCGCCAATGCGATTGCAAAAGTGAAAGAATCTAATACAGATTTCAAAACATCGTTTGCATCAAATCTACGCCATAAAGTCAAACCAAACACAATTACACTTATTGCCATAATAGTGATTGCAAGCATTTGGCTAAATTTGTTCAAGCTTTTTTGTAGTGGAGTAAGTTTTTCCCCAGTGTCATTCATTAGTTTAGCAATTTTTCCGATTTCGGTTTGCATACCAATGCTAGTTACAACCATTATTGCTCTACCATATGTAACAAGAGAACCGCTGAATACCATATTTAATTGGTCACCTAAAGCTATGTTTTCGCCCTCTAAAGCCTCATCGGTTTTGTCCACCGCAGTTGACTCACCAGTCAAAGAGCTTTCATTTACTTGTAAGCTATAATTTTCAATAATTCTGCCATCTGCTACAACTAAATCGCCCGCTTCCAAAACAATTATATCGCCTATAGTCACTTGTTCTGATGGAATAGTTACAACCACACCATCACGCAATACCTTTGCACTCGGTGCGGATAATTTTTTTAACGCTGATAAAGATTTTTCCGCCTTTATGTATTGCACAGTACCCAAAATCGCATTAATAATGATAACGGCAAAAATAACACCCATACCTGCCCATTCACCAGTAACACCACTGATAATTGCAGCTATTAAAAGAATAATAACAAGCAAATCTTTAAATTGCTCCAAAAAAACAATTATAGGACTTTTCCTCGCCTTTTCCATTAACTTATTTTCACCATACTCCGCAAGTCTTGCTGTACTTTCTTTTGTTGTCAAGCCTCTTGAGGAAGATTTAACTTCCCTAAGCACAAAGTCTTTGTCCTGATTAAAAAAACTCATTGTTTATCTCCTAAAATAAATTTAAACAAAAAAGACCCTTTATACCAAAGCCATTTGCCATCGTATAAAAAGTCTTGTAACCAAAATTTGGCGTATACTACCAGCCTTGTCAGCGGGTTTGTTGATAGTACACTTAAACTACTCCCTTTAAATATTAAGTTGTATATCTATAATATATTATTAATAGTAAAAATTTAGTATCTTACATTAATATTTACATATTAATTTTTCTTATTATAACATTAAATTTCCAAAATGTCAACATTAATTTTTTACTTTTTTGTTGGATAATATCAAAATAACTCAATGTATTGCCTTTATTATCCAATTAGCTTTTTCGTTACATACTCTAAAATCAAAAAAAATTATTTGCAATTTTTTCTATTATATTTTATCTTTTACATAAGGTCAACTTAATCAATTATTAGGTTTATTTTAAGAGTTTTCAGAAAAATTTTATAGTTACACTTTTTAAAAAATATTCATTATATTTGTAAATTCATAAAATATTTACGCACAAATTGTTTATCTCCTTCTTCCTTTATCTTTCCATTTTCAATTAATATTGCCCTATCACATAATGCCTCAGCACAACGTTTATCGTGTGTGATAGTAATCATTGTATTGCCAGTTTGATTATGTAAATCTCCTAAAGTATTCACTAAATCGCATAAACTATCATAATCTTGTCCTACTGTTGGTTCATCTAGCAAAAGTACTTTTGGTTTACCTGCTAATACTGCAGCGATTGAAACCTTACGTTTTTGACCTTCACTTAAAGATTGTGGATGACGATTTCTCAAATGTTCCAAACCAAAAATATCTATTAAATAGTTTGCATATTCTTTGTTGATAGCACCATACTCAATCTCTTTTTCAACTGTTGGCATAAATAATTGATAATTAGGATTTTGGTAAACAATTCCAATTGTTTTGAACCAGTTTCTATCAATTTTTTTTAAATTTTGTTCATTTACTATACGCTCTATTACACCTTTACTAGGTTTGATAAGTTTAACAATAAGTCTTAAAAGTGTTGTTTTTCCGCAACCATTTTCACCAAGCAACAAAATCCGTTCACCATTATAAATATCAAAATTTATTTCATCCAAAATTTGTTTGTTTTTTACTTTATAAGAAACATTTTGCAATCTAAGAATTATATTGCTAATTGATTTAAAATTGCAATTATAATCTATTCTTTTAGTTTGAGATTGCAGATAATCTAGTTTATTTTCAACTTTATTTACACTTCCATTTTTTATATCCCAAACGCAGTTGGCGAAAGGCAATACAATATCTAGCCTATGTTCAACAACTAAAATCGCATAACCAGCTTTAGCTAATAATTCTAATGTTTCCATTAATAATTTTGCAGATTTAAAATCCAAATTTGCTAATGGCTCATCAAGTATCAAGATTTTTTGTCCTGTTGCAAGTGTTGAAGCAGTTATAAGCCTTTGTTTTTGTCCACCAGATAAAGACCTAGTTTTAGCAGTTTTATCAAGTTCAACAATGGCACACACATTTTCAATTCTATCTAAAATTTTACTTGGTTCAATTGCAAAATTTTCACATCCAAAAGCAATTTCGTCTTCAACAATATTATGAATTATTTGATTATCTGGATTTTGTGTAACAATACCAACCTTTTTACATATTGTGGCAAGTCTTTGTCCAATAATTGACTTACCATCAATCAAAACTTCACCTGTAAGCATTCCATTAGTAATGTTAGGAATAATACCCGAGATAATTGAGATTAATGTGCTTTTTCCTTGACCTGATACTCCCGATAACAATGTTATCTCACCATAATTTATAAAAAAATTAACATTATTAAGAACTTTGTCATCAAACTTATTATATGCAAAAGAAACTTGTTTTAATTGTACTGCTTTCATAATAATACCACCAAAATAATACTTATAATTAGTCCTAAAATATATATCACATCTAAAAAATAAATTTTTTCTTTTTTATATATTGTATAATTGCTTTTACCTAGCGTAAATCCACGTGTTTCAATTGATAAAGAGAGAGTATCAGATATATCAACAATACGTGTTATTAATGGTATCAAAAAAGCCCGATAAAAAATTTTAGGATTAAAAATACTACCCACACCACGTGTTTTCATTGCTTCGCTTACTCGTTTTATTTCCATTTTTAGTACTGGTAGATATGATATTGTAATAAGAAGTCCTAAAACAATACTTCGTGGTGTATGTAACTGTGAAAGATTTCTAGTCATAGCAACTGGTTTTACACTTATACTTGGCACAATTGCAATAAATACTGCACCAAACCGATTTAGCATACTAAGTGCAGAAATAATATTTTTATTTGATGAAAAATAACATATTATTGTAAAACAACCTCCTATAACAATAAAAATTAATGACATTTTTATAACTTGTTTATAACAGCCAAACATAATTAGCCAAAATAAAACAAATGTCAAAAAATATGTACATTTGATTGACTTTGCCATAACAAGTCCTACAACTAAAATTAGTAAAGACGACAAAATAGCTATTAATGGATATAAATTATTTTTGTATTTAATAAAATTCATTATTTCAATTTACCTGCCTTTTTCAATTCTCTTGTAATAACCATTCCAATAACTGAGCCAACAAAGCATAGCAAAATAACCGCAATGGTAATACCAATAATCATTCCATAATTTTTACAACCTATAAACATTGAAACAGCGGATTTTTCATTGCCACTAATAGTATAAAAGACATTATAATACATATACAACAGAGGCATAGTCATTGGCATATATAAAGTTCCAGAAAAAACACACGCCCAATCATTTTTATAACCTTTGAATACTATTAAAGTAAGTAATTCTACAACCATAGAACAAACTAACAAAAGTACCATAGGTGGAAACATAAATGCCAAAAAAATAGAGATAAATGCAGATTGTAGCAATAATGAAAATGGTTTACGAACTTTCATCATTCCAATAACAGGAAATATAGAAAACTGCAAGCCTAATCCTAACTGAATAATACCAAAAACTGGAATATTTACAAGTAATGGCATAATAGCCCCAGTAATCAAAGTACACGTAGTAATTATTGCTAAAAAAACAATGTCTTTTATTTTAAATTTATCAAACACTTTTTTTGTTGCACTTTTATTATCGCTTCTATCATTATTGTATAATTCTTCTGTATTTTTGCTATCTTTTAATGATTCTAATAGTTCTGCTATAGCTTTTTCTCTATCAGTCATACGTAACCTCCCTCATCTTTCCATTGTCAATATGATATATACGGTCTGCAATTGCCATTGTGCTTTCCCTATGTGATACAAGGATTATACCTTTTTTATTTTTCTGTTCCTTTAAAGCCTTTAAAATTATCCCCTCATTTATACTATCTACATTACTCGTAGGTTCATCAAGCAAAATCAATTCACTACCTCTTAAAAAAGCACGTGCTAAACCAATACGCTGTTTTTCACCTGCAGACAAATTATCACCTAACATACCCACTTTTGTTTTGTAACCTTGTGGCAATGTCAAAATAAAGTTATGTATAGATGCCATTTTGCAAGCATTCTCAATATCTTCTTCAGTGGCGTTTGGATTTGCCATAAGTAAATTATTCTCTATACTTTCGTCAAATAAATATGTTGTTTGACTTACCAAAGTAACATTTTGCAATAAATTATCTGTATTAATACAAGTAATATCATTTCCATTATATTTTATCTCTCCTAAATCTTTTTCCCAAAATCTAAGTAAT
>CAJTZR010000036.1:0-13856 GCA_910584035.1 uncultured Christensenella sp.
ACAACTCTTGATACTTTTTAGCATTTTCTGCTTTCTTTTTCAATGGTGTCAATTGACGTTCAATTTCTTGCAAAATATCTTGTAATCTTTCCAAGTGGTCACGTGTTTTTTCAAGCCTATCCTCTGCATCATCCTTTCTTTTCTTGTACTTACTGATACCAGCAGCTTCCTCAAAAATAGCTCTTCTATTTTCTGGCTTAGAGTTGATAATCTCCGCAACTCGACCTTGTCCAATAATGCTGTAACCATCTTTACCAAGTCCAGTATCACGAATAATATCCCTTAAATTTTTAAACAAAATGTTAGTACCATTTAAAAGGTACTCACTTTCACCTGAACGATATAGCTTTCTTGTAAAGCTAACCTCGTCAAATGCAAGATTTTTAAATATCTTTTGATTGGTATTATCAAATACCAAAGTAACTTCGCAATAACTCATTTGCGAACGTCTTTGAGTACCTACGAAAATAACGTCTTGCATACTTTTACCACGCAATTGCTTAGCGGATGTTTCACCAAGCACCCACTTAATCGCATCGGAAAAGTTACTCTTACCACTTCCGTTAGGTCCTACAATGCCAGTTAGACCGTCATTAAATTCAATGACAGTTCTATCTGCGAAAGACTTAAATCCATAAAGCTCTAATCTTTTGAAGTTCAATGTTAATACCTCACCTTATGTCTACTACAAATTATCGTGATAATAGCAAAATTTACCACAATAACAATACTGATATTTTAGCATATTTTAATTAAATTGTAAATTAAAAATAATAAAATATTATAAATAATAAAATTTATAAAAAATAGACAAAAAAAATCTCATATATCACAATAGTAATTTATGAGATAATGAATATATTTATCTAATTATTACAAACTTAAATTTTTACTAAATTTTCAGTTTATTTTATGCTGTCAATTAAATCTTTCATCTTTTTCTTTTGAGCTGGTGTCATATTAGGTGACATCATATTATAAAAATTTTGTAACATTTGTGGATTCAAATTACCTAGCTGTTGTTGCTTATAAACCTCTTTATAAAACTCCTCAATCAACTGATTTTCAGAATATCCACTATACTTATTAAATTGACTTTGAACGTCTTTTTCAACATCGCTTTTATTGCAGTTACAATTTCCAGTATTGCAATTATTGTAATTTTTATTATTTGAATTATTGTTATAGCCTTTAAAATTTCTAATATTTTTACCCATAACTCCTCCTTTAATCACTAACTATTATATGTCAGCATATACTATATTGTGATAAAATAGGAGGTATTTATGTTTGACCCTCAAATGTTAATGAATATGTTTGGTGCAAGTGGCGGAATGGGCAATTTGTTCAGTGGTGGCGTACAAAATAATGATGACAATCAAAATAATCAAATGAATTCGCTTATGAATATGTTTGGTGGCGGTGGTGGTAATATGCTCACTGGACTTATGCAAATAATGAACAGCAATAACAATAATTCAAACAATCCGCCTATTGGAAAAAATACATATGTAAATAAAGTTTCAAGCAATAACAATGTAAATTTGGAATTGTATCACATTATCAAAAATTCAGAGAATATTTTATAATACTATGAAAATTATATTACTTATAATTCTAGTAATTTTATTTATTGGTGTTGAGGTTATTGATATTATGCGATAACAACTTTTTACATTAAAATAAAATTTAGCCACCATAAACTAAAGAACAAATTGTATTAATTTTGACTACTAACAATTAAAAATAAAGCAAAAAAAATATCACTCAAAACAGAATATTTTGAGCGATAATTTTTATTCATTTTAATTACTTAAAATTGTATTTTTACAATAAAACCTTACAAAAATCGGTATTAAATTACTTTTGATTAAAAATTAATCTACCACAGTTAGGACATTCTACAATTTGATTATTTTGCAATTTGATTGACAAATCGCTTGATATATCCATACCACAACCCAAGCAAGATTTATAATTGTCTGAACAAGCAACAAGTACTGGCATCTTTTTATTTTTTCTAATCTCATTATATTTTGCAATAACATTTGGTGGAATTTCAGCTTGTAATTTTTTAAGTTCAACCAAAAAGTCTTTAGCTTTTTCCTCAATTGCAACTTTGATTTTTTGCATATCAACTTTTCTTATTTTAATAATATCCTCAAGCTTTTTCAAATCGTCAAGAGACTTTTTGCTTACCTCAATGCACTCGTCCATTTTCTTAGCAAGCCTTGTAAGTTCTCTTTCAATATTCAATAACTCTTTTTGGAATTGTGCAATTTTTTTCTCATATTTGTCAATTTCCTTTAATTCCTCAAAAGAATTGAAAACTTCATTTAAGCCGTTCATTTCCTCAAAAATAGTTTTGTAAGTTTGCTTATATCTTTCAACTATAATTGCAATTTCATCTGCATCTCTTATGCTCTTCATCATCTCTTCTGTTTTAGCCTTATACACAGACATTGCTTTGGCATACTCTTGTGCTGGCTTGCTTTGCTTCAATTCAATTTCGCAAGCATAGACCTTTTTATCAATATCTTGATAAGCTAATATTTTTTGTAAATCCATACAAACCTCCTCAAATCAAACTAACATATTCATATAAATTGCTAATTTTATTTTCTAATAAATTATAAATTATCTCTGTAAAAATAATTTCACTTTCAAAATGTCCTATCTCAATTACGCTAACATTATTTGCAAGCAACTCAAGTAAAATATTATGTTTAAATTCACTTGATATAAAAATCGTAATTTCTTTTTCGGCACATTTATTTACTACCTCTTCAATTCTACCACCACTGCCACTTATAAAGGCAATTTTACATTTTTCTGCTAAATTTGTATTTTTAGCCTTATAAAACTTCAAAGATTTTTCATTGCTAATCTCTTTCACTTTTAGTAGTAATTTGTCTAAATCACCATTAAATTCACCAAAAACACCTAAACCATCATTCAAAAATCTCTCCGCTTTTAGATTAAGCTCTTTGAAAAAAGTAAAGTTGATGCCATTCTCTGCCATATCCATATTAGTATGAGAAGCATATACATTAATGTGGTTTTTTATACATTTGATAATCAAATCGCTTGCATAATCGTTATAAACAACTCTTTTTAATGGTGTAAAAATTACTGGGTGATGAGTTACAATCATATTGCAATTATGCTCAATGGCATAATCAATTGCACCAATAGTCAAATCAACACAAGTAACAACACCAGTTATTGTGCTATTTTTATCACCTACAAGCAGTCCGACATTATCCCAATCGTCTGCTAATTCAAGCGGTGCAAGATTTTCGATTATTAAGCATAACTCGTTAACTTTCATTATTCACCTAATTATTTTTACTTTCAAGCACTTCGATTTTATGTAAAATTAAATTTCTATCCTCTGTTTTTGATACATTTTCCAACAACTTTCTCAAATAATCTTTTGTTAATTTTGCGAATTCGGCAAAATCTGCCCCCTCGCCACTGCCATAAAGTAACTCAAATTGACTAGGAATATATTTGCCAGCTGTACAAACCATAATATCGTAAAATTTATCGCCTTGCTTGACTTTATAATCTTTTATAGCTTTTAGATTATTTTCACTCAAATAAACTCTTACTTTATCAGCATTTTTTTGTGGTGACAAAATATAATAAGGATATATTTTTTTATTATTAATAATTTTTATAATTTCCTCTCCACCCATACCTGATATTAATATAACATCAATATCATAATTTTGTATAGGTTCAAGTCCGTCACCAACTGCTGTAAAATAGTTATTCAAACCAAGTTTTTCAGCAGTAAACTTTGCTTTTTGTATACTTTTTTCGCTTATGTCACTGCCGACAACAATATTATTTAATTTTTTTTGGGCGTAAGTTATACCAATGTAGCCGTGGTCAGCACCAATATCCGCCAAATTTTTACCAGTGGGTATTTCGGATAAAATTGCTGACATTCTTTTATCTAAATTCATCTATTAACATAGTCCTTTAGCTTTTTAGTACGGCTAGGATGACGTAATTTTCTCAATGCTTTTGCTTCAATTTGTCTTATACGTTCACGAGTAACATTGAATTCTTTACCAACCTCTTCCAAAGTTTTAGGTCTATTATCATCCAAACCATAACGCTTTCTCAAAACTTCGTTCTCACGTGGAGTCAAAGTATTCAATACTTGCAATAATTGTTCTCTTAACATTTTTGACTCTGCAGAATCACTAGGTGAAGTAGCATTGCTATCCTCAATAAAATCGCCTAAATGGCTATCCTCTTCCTCACCGATTGGAGTTTCCAAAGATACTGGGTCTTGTCCAATTTTTAAAATTTCAGCGACTTTTTCCTCTGGTAGTCCCATTGCCTCGCCAATTTCAGCAGTGCTAGGCTCTCTACCTAGCTCTTGCAATAAGCTACGTGCGACACGATTAGTTTTATTGATAGTTTCAACCATATGCACTGGAATTCTTATAGTTCTCGCTTGGTCAGCAATTGCTCTAGTTATAGATTGTCTTATCCACCAAGTTGCGTAAGTTGAAAACTTAAAACCTCTTGTATAGTCAAATTTTTCAACCGCTTTCATAAGACCAAGGTTACCCTCTTGAATAAGGTCAAGGAATTGCATACCTCTGCCGACATATTTTTTTGCAATACTTACAACAAGTCGCAAGTTTGCCTCACTAAGTCTGTTTTTAGCGTATTGACAATCTGCCTCATTTTCACTTGACATCATAATTGCAAGATTTCTCTCTTCCTCTGGTGTTAATAGCGGAACTGAACCAATGTCTTTCAAATACATTTTAACATTATCATCAGTAATGCCATCACCCATTATTTTATCAAGAGATACTTTTTCCTCAAGTGTAAGCTCTTCCACTGTAATGCCAGCTTCACTAAGCTTCTTGTGCATTTCGTCAATATCTTCTGGGTCGATTACATATTTCTCGCACTTGTCAATTACCTCTTCACTAGATAGCTTATTGCTTTTAGCCTTAGCCATATCAATCAAACTATTCAATGCAGTAGCAAATTTAACTTCTCTTGTTTTGCGATTCTTTTCCTTATTTTCCATTTTTCCTCCGTTTCAAATCGATTATCTGCTTATTAATTTCCGCAATTTGACTGCGAAGTAGAGATTGTTGGTCAATATTTTGTTCTTCTTCCAACCGATTTGTAAGTTCTTGCATTTCTATGTCTAAAAAGTCTTTTTTCAATGTAATAAAGCAGTCATTTAACATTTGTTCTCTACAATCATCGGGAATGCTTTCAAAATTACCCTCATAAATGTTTTTTGCCTCACCATTGCCTTCCAACTCTTTTAATGCCTCTAAATTTAATTTTATGTTATTTGTTGCAAGTTCCCTTGCAAAATCATATATAGCAATATGTTCTTTGTCTTTAAGATAATGTGATATATCCTCAGTAAAATAATCAAGTGAATTATATGCAAATATTGTAAAAATCAAATACCTAGATGCTTTATAATACTTACTTGTACTAGGTTTTAAAGTAAACCTTTGTGCCACATCTTGAACTTCTTGACTTTCTCTATATCCTTTCTCGTTTTCTCCAAACTTATCTAACTGCTTTGCAAGGCTGTTTTCAGACAATCTGCTCAATGATGAAATCATTGGTAAATATGCCTCACGCTCTACCATTGTACTTAATTCTGTTAAAATCTCAAGTGCTTGTACAGCAAATTTACCTTGTCCTTCTGGTGTACTCAAATCGTAATTCTTTGCTACCTCTTTAATCTTATATTCGGTTGGAGAAATTGCATTATCCACCAACTCCCTAAACTTACTGACACCATATTTTTTAATTATATCGTCTGGGTCTAACCCCTCTATAAGCTTTACAACTTTAACATTAAGTCCTGCATCTCTCAATATATCAATGCCCTTATACGTTGCCTTTTGCCCTGCATTATCGCCGTCATAACATAGATATATATTGTTATTATAATATTTTAACATTCGTGCTTGTTCAATTGTAAGAGCTGTTCCCATTGATGCAACCGCATTTTTTACCCCAGCTTGATACAAGCTGATTACGTCCATATACCCCTCAACAACAATTACACAATTGAAGTTTTCAGTCAGTTTTGCTTTTTTTAATGTATGCACACCAAAAAGCTCATTTCTCTTTTTAAAAATCAAGGTTTCCTCTGTGTTTTTATATTTCATAAAATCAACAGTACCCAAGGCTCTACCACCAAATGCTACCACATTATTTAAATTGTTAAATATAGGCACAATAAGTCTGCCAGCTTCAAAATCATATAGTTTGCCGTTTTTTTCTTTGGCAACGCCACTCTCAAGCATTTCGCTGTCAGTAAAACCTTTATTACGCAAATGGTCAATCAAACCATTATATCCGCTTGAATATCCTATTCCAAAAGTTTTAAGAGTAGATTTTGTAAGTTTACGTAAATTGATATAATCTACAACTTCACCAACAGCTTGTCCAGCAAGATTATTGTAATAATACAACCCAGCCTCACGCATTAATTGATAAAGTCTTTCTTTCTTTTGTCTTTCCGCTTGACGTTTTTCCTCATTAAAATTACCATTAAATTTAGGAATTTCAAGTCCCGCTCTATTTGCCAATAATCGCACTGCTTCTTTAAAATCAACGTGCTCCACTTGCTGAATAAATGAGAAAACATCACCCGATGCGTGGCAACCAAAGCAATAATATGAACCTCTAGTTTCGTCTACAGTAAAAGAGGGAGTTTTTTCGTTATGAATAGGACATCTTGCCCAATAGCGTCCACCTTTTTTCTCAAGGTCAACATACTTTTGAACAACGTCAACAATATTCGATTTTTCTCTTAGCTCTTGTAAAAAGCTAGTATAATCGTTATTCAATTTATCCCTCGTAATATATTTTCTGCATTTTATGCAAAATAATTAAATTATTATATGTTTATTTAAAACAAGTTGGCATTTTATAATTAATAATAACTATTAACAATCAATTTAAAGCGAAATAATTAATTTATTATGATTTTGTTGCGACAAGTTGGAATTTTATCATATAAAATAGCTATTGTCAATCAAATTTAAGCATTTTTAATCTATAATTAAAAATTCCAACAATTAGGTATAAACAAATCTTCAAAAGCTTTAACAGCAAAGGTATCTGTCATACTCGCAATATAATCTGTAACAGCATTATCTTTGCCCCATTTTTCAATTAAGCTAATGTAAAACTCTGGCAATTTATCAATGTTTTTCATATAATATTCATATAAAAATTCAATCATTTGATTTGCTTTTTGTTCCTCAATTTTAGCCCTAGAATTAAAGTAAACTGTCTTAAACATAAAGTCCCTTAATTCATCTGCTGCAATATCAATTTGACTTGAATATCCAACAAAATTTTTGCCAAAACTATTTGTAACAATATCGCTTACCAAAGTATTTATTCTCTTTGCTTTACTATCACCTAAAATATCAGTAATATGTTTAGGAATATCACTTTCATTAAGTATACCACCTAATATAGCATCCTCTATATCGTGATTCATATATGCAATTCTGTCTGCATAACTTACAATTTTTCCCTCTAAAGTTGCTGGAGTACCACTTTTTTTATGGTGCAAAATTCCGTCACGCACCTCATAAGTCAAATTTAAGCCTACACCATCATTTTCCAACAACTCCACTACTCGCAAACTATGTTTGTTATGCTCAAAACCATTAGGATTTAATTTATTAAGTACATTTTCGCCACTATGCCCAAAAGGAGTATGTCCTAAATCGTGTCCAAAGCTGATTGCCTCAGTCAAATCCTCATTCAACCTTAAAGCACGTGCAATAGTTCTTGCAACTTGCATAACTTCCAATGTATGAGTAAGACGGGTTCGATAGTGGTCACCTTTTGGTGATAAAAACACTTGAGTTTTATGTTTTAAGCGTCTAAAAGCTTTACTATGTATTATCCTGTCCCTATCTCTTTGAAACTCTGTTCTAAATTCAGACGGAACAACTTGTCTTTCTCTACCTTTTGTATTTGCAGAAAGACAAGCATATTTACTCAAATATTGTTTTTCAAACTCGTAAATATATTCTAACATATTTTTCCTTTTATATTATATCGCTGAATGCATACACAATTAACTTAAGCTCATAAATTAATTTTTTCAATATACTTTAGCATTAGTAAAATCTATGTTGCTAATAAAATTAACTTTAGCAAAAACAAAATTTCTCATTAGCAAATATTTATTTAAATCTTTCACAAGATAAACTTTTTCAAATAAACTAAACTATTTTTGCATTTACTAATTTTTATTAACCAACAAAAATATTTTTGTATTTTTAAATAATTGATAATCTTACACAAATATTACTTTTTATGTAAAATAAGTTTTATTTTCCAAAAAATATAACATTCATATGATTCATACAACTAATAAAATACTATTTTAAGCAATAATCAATTAAACTCTGTATTGTGTACAAATTATTATAACAAAAATATTGCTTTTTAATTTATTCACGCAAGAAACTCATTTCTCTTTTTAAAATCAAGTTTTCCTCGGTGTATTAAACATTATTAAATTTTTAACTAATCAACTATATATTTAAAATAAACTACTATACTATTTGATAATAAAGCAATCAAATTTATTTATTACAATTTAGTTTTTTTATTTTATTAAAAAGAAATTATAATTAAATTAAAATTATAAGTGCAATATAACTATTATCACAAGTGTTTATTATTAGAATTAACATAAGTACTGCAAAAAGTTGCAATGTTATACCTATTAGGTACCACAAAACACATTTTTGTGCAATATATATATGAATGGCGTATGATAATACAAATTATATGTCGTTTAATTTGATAAAAATCAAATTTAAACAAAAGCTACCGCTTTTTGCTTGATAAATCTAGTCAACACCATTTGAATTAACAATTGCTTATACAAATGACACTATGTGTCGCTATTGGAATCCCCCAAAACACATTTTAGTCGTGTAATAGTTAAGCTTCTGCTAATAAAACTATTACTCATTGTCACTAATAATATCAACTTGACTTTCGTCTGTAGACTCAAGTTCCTCTTTTTGTGTAGATTTCTCTTCCTTTAATGCAGACTTATCCTCTTTTGATTTTTCGTCCTCTTTATCGTCATTATCTTTCTTGAAGAATTTATCAATAAAGGTGTCATCCTCATCATTTTCTGGCTTTTCCAAAACTTTTACATAAATTTTAGTTACCTTTTTCAAATCTGCATCAACAACTTTAATAGTTAAATTATTATAATCAAATTGCTCATCAATGCTTGGAATATGCCCAAAACAATCAATTACCCAACCACTAACGGTAGAAACCTCAAGTTCGTCACTATCATATTTTTGGTCAAACTTGTCAAACATATCTTCTATGTTGCAACCGCCGTCAATATGATACTCGTTGTCGCTAATTTGTACAATATCCTCAACAACCTCATCGTGTTCGTCCCAAATCTCGCCAACCAACTCTTCCAAAATATCTTCAAGTGTAACAATACCAGCAGTACCGCCATACTCGTCTAAAACTACTGCCATATGTGCTTTTGACTTTTGCAACATTTTTAATACAGACGATAAATTGGAATTTAATGTCACCCAAATTGTTTGTGACATATACTTTTTTATTTCAAATTCCTTTTTAAAATAATACTTATAAAAATCTTTTTCGTGCAAAACACCAATAATGTTGTCAATATCTTCTTCATATACTGGCAATCTTGAAAAACCATTATCTATAAATAAATCACGTAACTCGTCTTTTTTTGCATTGGCTTCAACGGCAATAACATCAACACGTGGAGTAAAGATATCCTTTATAGTTAGCTCATTAAATTCTATCGCACTACGAATTAGCTCACCCTCGTCTTTATCAATACCACCCTCAGTTGTTGCCTCATCTACCATAGTAATAAGTTCAGCCTCACTCATACCAGAATTAGCCTTTGGTTTAAACAACTTGATTAAAAGTCTTTGCCATTTTGAGAACAACCAAGTAAATGGTGTAAAAATCAAACATAAAATCTGCAATATAGTAGCTACTCTAGTTGCAAAACCCTCGCTAAATTCTTTAGCAATACTTTTGGGTGTAATTTCACCAAAAATCAAAGTAATAACCGTTACTACGATAGTAGAAACTGTCGCAGCAAGGTCAGGCTGTGATTTTATTAATTCAGTAAACAACAAAGTAGCGATTGTTGCAGCTGCTATGTTAACAATATTGTTACCAATCAAAATAGTAGTAATCAATTTGTCATAGTTATCAACCAACAACAAAGCTTTTTTAGCTCTTTTAGAGCCTTCATTTGCTAGATTTTTTAACTTTATTTTGTTTATGCTATTATAAGCAGTTTCACAAGCACTAAAAAACGCAGATAGTGCTGTTAATACAATAATTCCAACAATATAAGCTATACATTGGGGGGACATAGTCTATTTCCTTTTTTTGTTATGATATAAATTTTTATTTATTTTTATAATTTCGCAAATATTTTTGCAAAATTTACTTTTATTATTTGTGTTTATTAACATAGCTTAATAGAAGCTATGAGAAATAAATTTTAACTTACATTAAAATTTTATATTGCTAACGCAATACTGCTTGCTTATACAAGTACTTCTAGTTTGAATAAACAATCGCTGATGTCAAATGCCACTTCGTGTCGCTATCGGGGTCCCCACAAATAGCTTTTTTGTGGGGTGTATAGAAAGCTTTAGATAATAAAAATAATGCGTCGTTAAATTTGAGAGAACTCAAATTTAAACAAAAGCTAACGCTTCTTGCTTGATAAAATCAAGTCTACACCATTTGAATTACCATCAGCTACTGCAAAATAACCTTTGGATGCTTTGCGACAGCTTACAATAATATAAATTTTAAACATCACTTAATACTAATAAAATATTAATGTAAAAATCATTTGTTTCAAAACATATTGATTTTTTATATTTTGTAGCTTTCTAAATAAAGTTTATTAATTTAGAAATGTTTTAAACACTTAATTGATTATATTAATAAAATTATTTAATTAAATTATTTTCTATCTTCTCTTGCAATATAATCTTTGTACTCGCAAACTGCGTTGTAACCTGGACGGATAATCTTTCCGTTATTTGATAATTCCTCAATTCTATGTGCTGACCAACCTACAACTCTTGCAATCGCAAATATTGGTGTAAACAACTCTACTGGCAAGCCAAGCATATTATATAAAAAGCCAGAATAAAAGTCAATATTACAGCTAACGCCTTTGTAAATTGAACGCTTTCTGCCAATGATTTCTGGTGCTAATCTTTGAATTTTTTTATAAAGTTCATACTCACCTTGAGCATTTTTCTCATAAGCTAAATCTTTTATGTATGCCTTTAAAATATCTGCCCTTGGGTCTGACAAAGAATAAACAGCGTGCCCCATACCATAAATCAAGCCACTTTTATCAAAAGCTTTTTTATCAAGCAAATCTTCAAGATATTGAGCAACGCTCTCATCAGAATAATCTTTCAAATTGGCTTTCATATCCTCAATCATTTTAACAACTTTTATATTTGCTCCGCCATGTCTTGGTCCTTTAAGTGAGCCAAGTGATGCTGCAATTGAGCTATATGTATCTGTACCAGAAGAGCTGACAACATGTGTTGTAAATGAACTATTATTACCACCGCCGTGCTCAGCGTGCAATACAAGACAAATATCAAGCAACTCAGCCTCAAGTGCGGTAAACTTTCCGTCCTCTCTCAATATGTACAATAAATTTTCTGCGATAGAATAATCTGGATTAGGCTTTCTAATGAGCAAACTTTCCATATTATAATAATGTTCGTAAACATTGTAACCATAAACCGCAAGCAATGGGAATTGAGAAATCAATTGCAAACATTGTCTTAGCACGTTTGGAATACTTATGTCGTCTGGATTACTATCATATGAATATAATGTCAAAACACATCTTGATAAAGCTATCATCATATCGTTAGTAGGTGCTTTCATAATAATATCACGTACAAAGCTGTTAGGTAATCTTCTAAATCCACCTAAAATTTTGATAAAATTATTAAGCTCCGCATTGTTTGGCAATTTACCAAATAGCAAAAGATATGCTGTTTCCTCAAAACCATATCTGTTACCAGAACCAGCAAAACCATTAACAATATCTTGGATTTTAATTCCACGATAATACAGCTCTCCTTTGCAAGGCACAGACTTACCATCTTCGCCAGTCTTACTTGATATAATGTCAGAAATCTCAGTCAATCCAGTTAAAACACCTTTACCATTGATATCCCTCAACCCTCTTTTAACTTCATACTTGTCATAATACTCGCTTTTAATGTATGTACTATCCTTAGCCATAACAGCTAGGCTGTCAATATCCGTCTTTACTTCTTGCAAAAAATTCTCAAAATCTGTCATGATACCTCCATAATAAACTATTCAAACATTATTTTAACACACTTTGCAACAAAAATCAATAGATATTTTGATTTTATTTAAATATTATATAAATAAATTATTATAAATGCTTAATAAGACGAAATAATGCCAAATTTCGCTAAGATTTTTAGCAAATTACTTGTAAATTATTGCTTTAAATGTTATAATTAATCATACAAAATCAAAAAGGACAAACAATGGATAATTATACTTTAATGAAACTTTCAGAAAAAATGGATGATGACGGGGTTGATATTGCAGATTTTGACCCCGAAGAACTATATCAAACAGCTGACAATGCTCAAGCTTTTAAAGAAAAATATAAGGAATTTTATACCGATATAAAACTTTCAATTAAGGAGGATTGGTAATGTCTGAATTTATTGCTAAAAAAATAATCAAAAAACAACCGCAAGAAAAACAGACAGAATCAAGACTTCGCAATTTAATTGGTGTTGTTGCAAGCTTTGTTGGAATAATCGCAAATTGCATAATTGGTTGTAGTAAATTAGTTGTCGGTTTAATATTCTCGTCTATATCAGTTGCAAGTGATGGTCTAAATAACATTTCTGACACAGCATCCTCTGCTGTCAGTATGATAAGCTTTAAAATTGCGGACAAACCTGCGGATAAAAAACACCCTTTTGGACACGCTCGTGCGGAATATTTAGCTGCAATGATTATTTCCTTTTTAATCATAATGGTTGGCATTGAGCTTGTTAAGTCATCTATTGAAAAAATTATTGAAAATACAGCCTCCAGCTTTAGTTTTATAACTATTGGTATATTGATTTTTTCAATTATTGTCAAAATTATACTCTTTGTTTATAATTTTTGTATGTACAAAAAAATCAAATCGGCTACTTTAAAAGGCGTTGCAATTGATTGTATAAGCGATACTGCTGTAAGTTCAATTATCCTTATTTCAACAATAATTTCACATTACTTAAATGTTAATCTTGATGGCTATTTTGGCATAGCTGTTGCACTTTTGATTATTATTCAAGGCATTAAATTAATGATTAGTACATTCAACCCTCTATTAGGTGAAAAAGCTGATAAAAAAATGGTAAGCGATATTGCACACTCAATTAAAAGCTATGAAGGTGTTTTAGGTTTGCACGATATGATAATACATAATTATGGACCAAATCGCTATTTTATAAGTGTACACGTTGAAGTAGATTGTAAACAAGATATGTTAAAAAGTCACGAATTGATTGATAAAATTGAACGTGAGCTTACCACTCCTACTACTCAATTACTTATTCATATGGACCCAATCAATAGTAATGACGAACAAGCAAATAAATATAAGCAACTAATTTACGAATTAGCAGTAAAAAATATAAACGAAAAAATTACAATTCACGATTTTAGAATGGTTAAAGGTGAAAAAAATAATA
>CAJTZR010000036.1:13866-16903 GCA_910584035.1 uncultured Christensenella sp.
GATTTTTGATATTGTCTTGCCTATGGACTTAAAACTTTCAGATAATGAGGTTGTAGACATACTAAAAAATTCAGTTAAAGAAGTTGACCAAACTTGTAGCTTAATTATAAACATTGACAAAAACTATACCGATTGTTAATTCGTTTTTGAATTACTTTAATTTCCTTATATTGTATTATTGGAGGTTATCCATATATACAACTATACTACACAACAAAATTATTTTGCGATATTTCTTAGAATACCTAATAATTATTAAAGAACTCAATATTTTTGAGTTCTTTTTTTATTCATTAGTCTACCGCATTGTTACATTATCCTCTTGCCTACAAAAAATATTTGACTTTAGATAAATCAAATAATAATTCAATTTTTTATTAAAAAACAATAATCAGTTGACTTTTTAATTTTATATTGATATAATTAGTATGAAAATGGACTAATTAGGAGAATGATATGAATTTAACTAAAAGTATAAATCAATTGTTAAACGATTACTGTAAATTAAGAGATAGACAATACGCTGTTTATGATAAGTGTGCAAAAATTAATGGGCTTACAATAAATGAACTATTTGTTTTGGATATTCTTTGGTTTTCTAATAATGGAGAAACACAAAAAACAATAAGTGAAAGAATGTCAGTAAATAAGCAAACAATCAATTCAATCATAAACAAATTGGAAAAACAAAAATTTGTTAAATTTATAGAAGTTGAAAAAGATAAAAGAAATAAATTAGTTTGTTTAACTGATAGTGGAAAAGAATATGCTAAAGATATAATACCACCAGCTGCCAAAGCTGATAATCTAGCAATGGCAGAATTAGGGCTAACAAAAGCACAAGAATTAGTAAAACTAACAACAGAATTTACTGAAAATATGGAAAAATATTTTAAAAGCATAAAGGAGAAATAAAAATGGAATTTTTTGACGCAGTAAATAAACGAATAACAACACGAGAATTTTTAAAAAAGGAAGTTGATTTTGAAAAAATAAAAAAAATTTTGGAAGCTGGTAATAAAGCTCCAACTTGGGACCACAATCGTAATTGGCAGTTCATTATTTTAAAGACAGATGAAGAAAAAGAATATGCTTTTGAATATGCTAAATCTATTGCTGATAAATTCAATGCATATAATTATTTAAATATGCCTAGACCATATCAAATCACATTAGGACAAAAAATGTATGGATATGCAATGCCAAAGCAATACTCAATGTTAAAAGATTCGCCTTATGTTATTATTCCTTTGTTTAAATCAAAAGAATTAAACAGCGAATATATTTCAAAATTAAATCCTTTTGCAACAATTTGGTGCGTGATAGAGAACATTTTTTTAGCAGCAACAGCTGAAGGTTTATCTTGTTCAATGAGAATACCACTTAACAAAGAACACGATATTGTTAAGCAAAAGTTAAAAGTTCCAGCAAGCTATATGATACCAGTTTTTATTGGTATTGGTTACGCAAATCCTAATGAACAAAAACTGGAGCAATACAAACCAGATATTAATAAACAAATACATTTTGGAAAATGGAAATAAAAAAAATAAAAGTTAAAAATATAATAACAAAATCTAATCTACCCGTTTGCGAGTATTCTGTTAACCCATATATAGGTTGCCAGCACGCTTGTAAATATTGTTATGCTTGTTTTATGAAAAGATTTACTGGACATAATGAAAAATGGGGTGAGTTTATTGATATAAAGTTTTGGGATAAGATTAAAAATCCTGAAAAATATAAAGACAAAGAGCTTTTTATTGGTTCAGTTACTGATGCATATCAACCTTGTGAAATAGAATATCAAAGAACTCGTACTTTGCTTGAAGAACTAAAAGGAAGCGGTGCAAAACTTTCAATTGCAACAAAAAGTGACTTGATTTTAAGAGATTTAGATTTAATCAAAACTTTTCCAAACGCAAGAGTTTTATGGTCAATAAATACTATTGATGAACGCTTTAAAAACGATATGGATAACTCTGTTAGCATTGAAAGAAAATTTGAAGCTATGAAAAAATTTCACGATTCTGGTATAAGAACAGCTTGTTTTATATCCCCTATATTTCCAAAATTAACTGATGTTAAATCAATTATTGATAGAGCCAAAGATAAATGTAATCTTATTTGGCTTGAAAACTTAAATTTGCGTGGAGCTTTTAAGCAAGCTATTTTAGATTATATACAACAAACATATCCTGAACTTACAGAATTATACACAGAACTTTACAATAAAGGTAATAACTCTTATTGGAAAAATCTAGATAACGAGCTACAAGTCTATGCTAAAAAAATTAACTTAGAATACAAAACAAATGATGATAGTTTTTTAAATGATTTTGAAGCAAAACCTATTATTGTTAATTATTTCTATCATAGCAAAATTAAAAAATCAGCTTTAAATAAAAACAAATAATCTTATACAAAAGCAAATCATAATAATAAAACTAAAATTAATTTTATATTAATCAAAAATAAGTCGCTAAATTGCGACTTATTTTAATTTTTCAATTGCATTTAATATCATAAAATGTAAAGCAAATTTTGATTTTTAATTTATTATAAACAATTGAATTATTTAACTTCCTCAACTTTTTCGGCTGGGATAAGTTCCTCATTTTTCTCTTCGCTTTGTTCTTGAGAGTCTGTAACAACAGCATTTTGTTCAGTTTTTTCTGCATCTATATTCTCTGTAACAGCAACCTCTTGCAAATTTTCTTGATTATTTGACAATGCTATTTCTGCTTGTTCAATTTCCACTTGTTCGATTTTTTCAATGTCAACATTATTCGCTATTGCTTTATTTTCAATAATTTCTGCACTATCAGCCGTTTTTATATCGTCATCTTCCACCTTACTGCAAAGCAATTTAATACCCTTAAACAAATGTCCATTGAAAATATTTACAATACCTTGAATTTTATCCTCATTCAACGCACCGCCACTAGTTTGTCCCAACTTGAATAGTGGATTGCTCTTCATATGCTGACGAGATAATCAAAGTGTTAGACGTAAATGTAATTAGTAAGGATAATTG
>CAJTZR010000037.1 GCA_910584035.1 uncultured Christensenella sp.
ATGATGCACTCGTGCATCATTTTTTGGTTATATATATAAATATTATGTATTTTAAGGCAAATTATTTGATTAATATTAAATGCAATAATTTACTTGAAAAGTTATGATTTATTACAAAAAAATTAATTAGGGAATTGTTGCAAGTATAACCATAGGTATTTAAAAGTGTGGATATGTTACACAATGAGTAAAATCTGTCAAAAAAAGTATACTTTTTTTGACAGATATATTATTTAACAATTATATTAAAAAACATTCCGAAATTGTAAAATTTTTGTATTTTTTGTATTTTAATTATACAATATATCTTTATATTTTGTCAAGTCAGCATTGTCAAAAAAAGTATACCTTTTTTGACAGATAATACACAAATTGGGCAATACAATAAGGAGTTTTATACAAAAATAACATTTTTTGAGTTGAAAATAGTTGCAATTAATTAGTTTTTTCATAACTGCATATACTATTTTTAAAAAGAATAAATTGTAAAATACAAAAGGAGAGTTTATGACAAAAAAAGGTAAAATTTTTAT
Source organism: uncultured Christensenella sp. (assembly GCA_910584035.1). Classification (GTDB taxonomy): domain Bacteria; phylum Bacillota; class Clostridia; order Christensenellales; family UBA3700; genus MGBC100798. The sequence goes on from CAJTZR010000037.1 coordinate 534, forward strand.
TAGCATATTGCTTTGTGCAGTTCTACTTGCGACAGTATTTGCATTAGTAGGTTGTGAAAAGCCAGTTAACGAACAAATGTCACTATATGAAATTAAAAACTATGGTAGCGATTATGCTGTATCATCTTTGACACCAGACATTTTTTCAGTAAAAGACAATAAAGTAACTGCTATAGCTGTTGGTGAAGGAAAGTTATTGGTTAATTGTTTGAAAGATAATACTCAAAAAGAGGTTAATGTTACTGTTAAAGCTGAATATCCATATGGAATGCAAATAAAAAATTACAACAATGATAAGATTGATAATTTTATAGATAACAAGTTCGCTTTTACAGTTACAGCTGAAGATGGAGTTTTAATCAAAGATAATGAAGTAACACTTGCAAAAAATCAAGGTGTTTACTCATATGGTGAACATCAAATAAGCTTGACAAAGGATGATTTTACTAGAACTTTTTCTGTAAATATTTTGCCTCCAACTAAAAACGAAGGGAAAACTTATGACATTATTGCTACTAATGTAACACTTCCAACTTTATATGCCGGTCTAAATTTAGCATCAAGTGACAATGAATCTTTTGTTTGGTTCGGCAGAGCTGGAACATTATCAGAAGATGCATTAAAATCTAATACAAAAATCACATTGTCTAAATATATTGGTGATGCTAATAAATTGATGGTTAATGTTGTTGAAGAAATCAAAGAATATTGTTATAATGCAATGAAAAAAGATAGTAATGCAAAATTCCGTTTGTATATTGATGATTTGCGTTATTGGATTGAAATGATGAGCTTAGCAGAAATGGGGTTGCAAGATGATAGATACGAGGTTTATTATATTTCTGATGGCACATTATCATATGTTATGAATTATTCATATACTGATGGCACAATAGATGATTATAACAACGCTGTTAAATCTCGTGAAACTATGATGGATAAAGTGCGTTCAAATGCTTATGCAAGTGACATTACAAATAGCTATATAGATGAAAACCTTTATAAAGATTTTATAATTGTAGGTGCACACAGAGACAATATATATTATTGGGCACAATATCCAGAATATATTACTGCAAAAGATTCTAGAGTACAAGAAATTTTTTATGAATCAATAGATAAAAAATTGCCTGAACTTATGTATAAGTCTTTGACAGAAGCTCAAAAGAAATATTTTTTAAGTTTGATTAATTTTGATAAAGAAGCATTTGATGCTGAATATTTTAATGCAGATAATGAAAAACCATATTTAATTGTAACTGGAACAAATCCTTATAATGAAGAAACCTATCGCTATATTGAAATTGTGTCTCAAAAATATGGTACAGAATATAACATAGTATTTAAACCACATCCATCTGCAATTCCTCAAGGTGAAGACCTAGCAAAATTAGATGCTTTAAACATAAAAGTTTTACCAGGTAGATTACCAATGGAAGCTTTATTATGGGTATATCCAGAATATAAAGTTGGTGGATACAATAGTTCGCTTTATATGTCAGCTCCTAAAGGAAATACGTTATTCTTCTTTACTGAAGGTAAAGAAACTTTAATTTCACCTCTTAAAGAGTTGTACGATGCTTTATTTAGCAATGCGGAGTTTATAACTTTAACTTGATTTAATATATATTATCGGAAGTTATCCATACACCCCACAAAAAAGCTATTTTGTGGGGACCCCGATAAGCGGGGCGAAGCCACATTTTGCAGTAACTGATGTTAATTCAAACTGGAAGTGCTTGTGTAAGCAAGCTGTATTGCTCTAGCAATACAAAATTTTAAGCGGGCTTAAAATTTACTCCTCATAGTTAATACTATTTTATGAACTAAAGATTTTAATAATTAAAAATTATATAGTGCATCTACCACTTTAATATGGTAGATGCACTAGTTGTTTTGGCTGGAAAACCACTTTCTAGTGGTTCAAAAGAATAGTTTTGCTATTAATAATATTTAAAGAAAAAGCTAAAGTATGTAAATATATAACTTGGATATTGTTAACTTTGATAACCTTAGCTGTATGTGTAGTAAAGCTACAAGGTTTATATTAAAATTTTGCTATTATTATATATGTTTGCACCATTTTAAGCGTTTATTACATTACTAACTTTGTCGGCTTTAATGCCTTTTTGTTTGTAAAATTCTAATATTCTTGGTAGGGCTTCGGCGGTGCATTTGGTTGGGTGCATTAGTACTAGGTCGCCATAGGATATCTTTTTGGTTGCTCGCTCAAAAATGAGGTCAGTGTTTTTGTCTCGCCAGTCAATGGTATCTTTTGACCACATTATTGTTTGGTAACCTAAATTATTTGCGGCTTTTAGTGTGTCTTGTGAAAAGGCACCAGATGGTGGAGCAAATAGAGTCATTTTGTATCCGATTGTTTTTTCAACTATATTATGGCACATTGATATCTCTCGCAAATTAGCTTCCATATCCAATTTGTCTTGGTCTTTATGTAAATAGCCGTGGTTTGCAATCTCGTGTCCACGATTACAAATTTCTTTTAACATATTATCATTTTTAGCAACCCACGAACCGCCTACAAAAAAGGTGGTTTTAACTTCGTATTTATCTAAAGTGTCTAACATTTCTGGTAAATATTCCTCACCCCAATAAACATTTATCATTAATGATACACTACTATTTAAGCCGTTGCCTTTATAAATAGGTTTAGGCGTTGCACTTGCTGTAATTGCAAGCGGTGAGCAACAAATTGCAAGCACAGATAGACTAACTAAAACGATTGCGATAATACTATTTGTTAAAAAATCTTTATGTTTCATACGCACCTCAACTAATTATATGCAAAGCTGGTTAAAATAAGACTAAAAAGTTCATACTTTTGTATTGAGAGAAAATTATTATATAAAAGCATTATAAAATGCAGTTTTAGTGATAGAATCTTGATTCATTTACTTGCTTTGTGGCAAGTAATACAAGCATTGAGGTAAGGCTTAATAAAGGTGTTGGACTTATGGCAACTTACTTGATTCAAAATGGAGCTATCAAAGTTGATGATTACATTGCTACTGGCATTGTTGTTAGTAAAGAGAGAGCATTGATTGACAATAATGGTAAAGATTAAGTTTGCAGGACAACATTTAACAATCTATCCACACCATTAAATGGTTATACTATTGCTTATAATAGTGTAATATGTGTTAAAATAAACTATTAATTTTTTGAAAAATAGAAAGCTTTTGTTTTTTTAAATATTAATACAATTAAAAAGAAAATTTTTATTATCTATATAATTGCTGTAGCAAATAAGCTTGAGGTTAAAAGTAAACTAAACTTTTAAAGCAGAGCAACTACTAATTATTAAGTTATAGTGATAGTTGTTTTAATGTGTTAGTTAAATTTATTTTGAGATATTACACCCACTATTTTAATTGGAATAGGAATAAAGCTTGAATGTTTGCAAGATTTGATTTATTTTGTAGCTGGTTTTAAGATTATTTTTAGTATATAATTTGATATATTCTTAAATGTCGACTTTTGTCGGATAAAAAGTATTGTATATAATTTTGCTTAAAATTTGAAAATATCATATAAAATTGTGGGAGTTTACTATTAGTAAAATATATTTTTTTGGTTAATAAAACTTTACTTATTAATAAAATTAATGTATAATTATAATGTATTAATATTTCGATTTATGAGTTTACATAAAGTTAATTAGTGGGGATTGAGGTTTGGATAATAAAATATTTCAATTTAATAGCGGTTTAAAATTAATTCATAAACAAATGCAAGGGGTGCGTTCAGTTGCCATTGGTGTAATGTTTGCTGTAGGTAGCTGTTCAGAAAACGCAAGTAATAATGGTATCTCACATTTTATTGAGCATATGATGTTTAAAGGCACAAAAAAGCGTTCCGCCTTTGATATTGTTTGCGAAATTGATGGGTTAGGAGCACAAATAAATGCCTATACTTCAAAGCAATCTACTTGTTATTACACTATTAGTGTAGACGATTATGCAGAGAATTGTATGGAAATTATGAGTGACTTTCTATTCAATTCTACCTTTGACCAAACGGAAATGGATAAGGAAAAAGGTGTCGTTTTGGAAGAGATAGCAATGAGTGAGGATACACCAGACGATTTGTGTATGGAAAACCTTGCAAGTAGCTATTTTAAAGGTTGCAACCTTGGCTATACCATTTTAGGTGATGCGGAAAATATTCGTAATTTTAAAACAAGCGACTTGCAACAATATGTACAAGATAAATATAGTGCAAACAATATGGTAGTTTCTGTTGTGGGCAATATCTCACAAGAGAGAGCTGTTGAGCTTGTAGGCAAATACTTTGATACCAACTCATTTAAGGGCGGATACAAAATGGAAAAGGTTAAGCATACACCAAAGTGTGATAGCGTAGTTACCATTAAACCGCTTGAGCAGTCAAACATTGCAGTTGCTTTCCCTTGTCTTGAGTTTGGTGCGGATAATTATATGTCTTTGCTTGCATTAAATTCCGCTTTTGGTGGGGGAATGAGTTCCCGCCTGTTCCAAGAGGTAAGAGAGAAAAGTGGACTTGCGTATAATGTATACTCATATCCGTCTGCTTATTATGGTGATGGCGTATTTTCTATATATTTGGGTACTAATCCAAAAACTACTCAAAAAGCATTGAGTAGCATTAAAGAGCAAATAATCAAACTGAAAAAGACTGGACTTGCAGAGGACGAACTTGCTAGAGTTAAAAAGCAATTAAAAGGTAATTACGCTTTATCTCAAGAGAGTTCCGCAGCATTAATGAGGGTATATGGCAGAAATGCTTTGTTCTTGAACGAATATTTTGATTTTGACAAAAAGATTGCGGAAATTGATATGATTAGCAATGATAGCGTAATGGATATTATCAATTACATTTTTGATTTTGATAAAGTTGTTACAAGCTATGTTGGTAAGGAAATCAATTTTAATCCGCTTGATATTATTAGAGGTTAATGTATTGGTTAGGAATTAAGTTGATTCAATTAGTAAAGATATAAGGTGTGATATGGATAAATTAGACGAAATTTTTATGATGCAAAAAGCGTTCCAAGACGATTTGATAAAAAATAGACATTTAGAGGCTATTAAGCCAAACGAGTGGATACAAAAGCAAACTCTTGCTATGATTAGCGAACTTGCTGAGGTGTTAGACGAGGTAAACTTTAAATGGTGGAAAAATGAAAAACCTATCAATGAGGACGCTGTAAAAGAGGAACTTGTGGACATTTTACATTTTTTTGTCAGTATGTGTTTAAGTTACGGAATGACTGCAGAGGAATTGCACGCCATATATCTTAAGAAAAATAAAGAAAATTTTGACAGACAATATGGTAAATCTTTAAAACAAGGCTATGAATTGAATAAATAATATGTTGACTTTTTAAACTCTTAGGAGTTTGTGAGGGGTTATGTCTAAAAACGATAAAGAAAAAGGAAGAAATGACCATATAATAGAGGGCAGTATAATGCTTGGTATCGGTGTAGTATTTATGCTGATACTAGTTGGTGCATTTGGCAAGGCTGGGGACGCAGTTACTAACTTTTTTGTTGGCGTGTTCGGCTATGCTAGCTATGCTTACTTTTTGGCTCTTATTATATTTGGTATTTTGGATATATGCAAAGTTAAAAGACCTAAAATAAAAATTTTAAGATTGTTATCTTTGGTAATGTTTTTTGCATTGGTGATTGCACTTTTGCATTGTGTTTCATCATCTCAACTTACAGAGGGCGGATATGGTAAATATTTAAGTGAGGTTTATGATAAACACAGCACTGCTGGTGGTGTGCTTGCTGGTATATTTTTATATCCTTTATTACTTGTTGACTATTTGGGAATTGTAATTTGCAGTTTGCTTGCTATTGGTTTTGGTGGTGTGTTTGTATTTTATGACAATATTATTGCTCGTTTTGAAAATAGAGGTGAAAGCAGAGAGCCAGCAACTATGGTAAACTTTGGCGGAGCAAATGGCATAAGCGAAGTTGAGATTATCAATAATGATATGGTGGTAGAAGATGTGCAAAAAGGTAAAAAAGCACGTGACAATACCTCAAATGAGTACGTTACTTTAGATGAGGCAAGCACTACTAAAGTTGATTTTGGTATGTTTGATAACAATTATAGCATTGAAAATAGAGAAAGTGTACAAGTAGAGGAGAAAAAGAGTAGTTTTGATACAGCTTATGAGATTTTGTATGGCTTGGACAAGCAAGAGGATAGCGAGCCACCTACTGAAAAGCCAATTGTGGATATTGGCGACAAGTCCGATTACTTAAGTTACACTAATGACTATCGTAAAAAGCAGATTATTGACGGCTTGTCTGACGATAAGACTTTTGGGAATGATAGTAATAAAAGTGTTTTTGAGGAAAATATTTTTACAAAACGTGAAAATAACGATATTTTTGCAAATAAATCTTTTGAGAACAAAATTGAGGATAAGGCAGAAATTGCTAGAGTAGAAAGCGTTCCAGAAAGTACAGAAAAGCAAGAGGAAAAGGAAAAACTTTCCAAATACGAGGAATTTATTAGAAAGAATAATCAAGGCGTTAGAGAGCAAAAAGTTGAGCCTACTATTCCTCAAAAACCTATGCAACCAAAAGAGGAAAAAACTGAGGTTAGATTTGAGTATAAAAAAGACAGAGAATTTGAGCCTAAAGAGGATAAATTTAATGCCAATGTTTATGAGGAAAAAGCTGAGGCTAAACCTATTTTTGATACAACAAGTAAGTATGATGATATGCCAGTTGAGGATAAGACAGCTACTCATAAGGAAATTGAAGGCTTTGAGCATTTGTTGAAATATCAAAAGGAAGTGCGTCAAAGGAAAGAGAGTGAAATTATTGAAAAACGTCATAATTTAACGGCCGACTACGAGATAGAGGAAGATTTTGAGACTCAACAAGAGAGAAAACGTAAGGAAAGAAGCGATAAAGGTGGTGTGCATAATACAAGCAAAGTTGAAACTATTGAAACAGAGCAAGATGTACAACAAACACCAATTACACAAGTAACACCAACTAAACCAGTTGTTGAGCAAGTGTTTAGGCCAGCACCACAAATCAAAGCTGAACCAAGACCACTTGCGGTCGCTGTAGAGAAAGTGACAGAAGAGGTTAAAAGGGAAAAGACAAAAATCAAACTTGCACCTTATAAGTATCCGCCAGTTTCCTTGCTTAAAGATTACGAATGTAAGCCTGCTGGCAGTGAGAATTTTGACGACAAGATTGAAATTTTGGAAACAACATTATCCGAGTTTGGTATAGACGCTAAAGTTAATAACGTGGTTACTGGACCAACTTTCTCAAGACTAGAGCTAGTAATGCCAAAAGGTATTCCAGTAAAAAGAGTGTTAAGCTATGTTGACGATATTGCAATGTGCTTAGAGGTTAAAAGCGTAAGATGTCAAATACCTATCCCTGGTAAAAATGCGTTTGGTGTAGAAATACCAAACAATGTGAGGGGTAAAGTTGGATTAAAGTCTGTAATTGAATCGGATATATTTACTAATAACAAACAAAAATTATCTTTTGCAGTAGGGCAAAATTGTGACGGCGAAAATTATGTTGCGGACTTAGCTGCAATGCCACACTTGCTAATTGCTGGTGCAACTGGTGCGGGTAAATCAGTATGTTTGAACTCTTTGATAGTGTCATTGATTTACAAGTATACTCCATCAGAATTAAAATTCTTATTGGTTGACCCTAAGCAAGTAGAGCTTAATATGTATAACAGAATACCTCATATGTTGATACCAGAGGCGGTAAGTGATAAGGATAAAACACTTAATTTGCTTGACTGGGCTATTGAGGAAATGGAAATGCGTTATACCTTGTTTAAGGACAAGAGGGTGCAAAAAATTACCGATTACAACGCTACTATTGACCCTAAGAAAGAGGAAAAATTACCATATATCGTTATTATCATTGACGAGGTTGGCGACTTTATGGTAGTAATGAAAAAGGAACTTGAGGAAAGAATTGTTCGTCTTACTCAAAAAGCCAGAGCCGCAGGTATACACTTGATTTTGGCTACTCAAAGACCATCAGTAGATGTCATTACTGGTATAATCAAAGCTAACTTGCCAGCACGTATTGCCTTTGCGGTTGCAAGCTTTACTGATAGTAAAACCATACTTGACCAAGGCGGTGCGGAAAAGTTGCTAAGGTATGGTGATATGATTTTCTCTGACGGCGTACAAGACCCAGCAAGATTGCAAGGTACTTTGATTGAGGGTGAGGAAGTAAACGCTATTTGCGACTATATTCGTGAAAATAATGAGTGCTACTTTGACCCAGACATTGAGGAATTTATATTGAATACGAATAATAATACCTCTGCAAATGCACCGCAAGCAAGCTTTGGCGAAAGCAGTGGCGAGCAAGACGAGTTATTTGTGCGTTCATTATACTTTGTGGTTACTACTGGTGCGGTTAGTATATCTAAGTTGCAAAGAAAGTTCGGCATAGGTTTCCCTCGTGCCGCAAGAATAGTAGACACAATGGTGGAATTAGGTTATATTAGTGATACAAAAGATAATAAACAAAGGGAAATCTATATTGATATGCCAACATTATTATCTAAGTATGGCGATGTTAGCTTGGAATAGTAAAAAAGGAATACTAAAGTATGAAAAAGATTGGTGTAATATCGTTAGGTTGTGATAAAAACAGAATAGATACAGAAAATATGCTTGCGTTTTTGGAAAAAAGCGGGTATACCTTTACTGGTGACCCCGCCGATAGCGATATTATCGTAATAAACACTTGTGCATTTATTGATAGTGCAAAACAAGAGTCTATTGACACCATATTGGAAATGAGCGATTACAAGCAAAATGGCAAATGTAAATGTTTAATTGTAAGCGGTTGTTTGAGTCAAAGATATATGGACAGCCTAAAAGAGGAATTGCCCGAGGTTGATATTTTTGTTGGCACTGCGAATTATAGGGAACTACCTCAAATTATAGAAGAATTTGAGAAAAACCATACGAAAATCGCTATTAAAAACGATATTAACAAGAGAGATTTTGTGGGTGAGAGAGTGCTTACTACTCCATATCACTACGCATATTTGAAAATTGCAGAGGGCTGTAACAACAATTGTACCTATTGTGCTATACCTAAAATAAGGGGCAAATTTACCTCACGACCTATTGAGGATATTACAAGTGAAGCAAGAGATATAGTTACTAAATATGGTGTTAAGGAACTTAATCTTGTGGCACAAGACATAACAAGATATGGCAAAGATTTGTATGGGGAACTAAAACTAGTTGACTTGCTAAGCGAGCTTGAAAAGATTGATTGCAGTTGGATAAGGTTGCTTTATTGTTATCCAGAACTTGTGACTGACAGCTTAATAAATAAAATCAAAAGCAGTGAAAAGATTGTTAAATACATAGATATACCAATGCAACACGCAAGTGATAACATTCTTAAGAGAATGAATAGGCACGTTAGAGGTCAGTTTTTGCAAGATTTGATAGACAAATTAAGGGCAGAGATACCACATATTGCGATAAGAACTACATTTATTGTAGGTTTTCCTAACGAAAACGAGCAAGATTTTCAAACTTTGTATGAGTTTGTAAAGCGTAATAGATTTGATAAATGTGGCTTCTTTGCTTATTCAAGAGAGGACGGAACGGCAGCATATAACTTTGAGGGGCAAATTGACGATGATATTAAGCAAGAAAGAGTTGCCAAGTTATATGAGTTGCAAGAGGGTATAATGGCGGAAAAAGCGGAAAGCCTAATTGGCAAAGTTGTTACCATTATGTATGAAGATGTGGACTTTGATAGTCAATGCTTTATTGGCAGAATGGCAGAGGATGCACCAGAGATTGATAGGGTTGTTTACTTTACTGCGGATAAGCCTGTTGATGTAGGGGAAATGTATAAAGTTAAAATAACAGACAGATATGGATTAGATTTAAAAGGAGAATTAGTATGAATTTACCTACACGAGTTACCGTTGCAAGAATAGCTTTAATACCGATTTTTGTATTGTTTTTCTGCTTGCAAGGTGTGTTTAAACAATTCTACATACCTATGACGGCAATATTCATTTTGGCATCTTGTACTGATTTCGTTGACGGACATCTTGCAAGAAAACACAATTTAGTTACTGATTTAGGGAAATTTTTAGACCCTATTGCGGACAAGATTTTAGTTGTTAGCGGAATGATAATTTTACTTAAAATGAATTTTATCACTAATACTGGTGAGGTATATCCCGTGCTTGCACCTTATTTTGGTGAGATTTGTGTAATACTTATTTTGGCAAGAGAGTTTATAATTGGCGTATTCAGACAACTTGCAGCGACAAAAGGTGTTGTTATGGCAGCAGATAAACTTGGCAAGGCTAAAACTATCGTAACGCTAATTGCTCTACCTATGTTGATGCTTGTTCCATTTATAAATGAGCCTTGGCACAAAGCGGTAAACTGGGTTGGTGTAGTATTCTTGTTTTTAGGTTGGATATTGTTTGGAGTAGCTACAATTTTAACTGTTGTTTCTGGCATTAACTATATTTGGAAAAACAAACACGTTTTTGCAAGTGAAAAAAGCGATGTTAAGGTTGAGGACAATGCAGAAAGTTCAAATATTGTTGCAGATGATAACGCTGTTCAAAAAGATAGTAACGATAATGTTGTAAACGATTGTGAGAAAGTGAATAATGAAGCAACTACAAGAGATAGTAGTGCGGATAGTACAAACAATGTTGAGCAATCTGTGGCGGAGGTTAAAAATGACTAATAAGGAATATGTATACAAATGTGTGCTTAGGACTTTTGGTTTGGATAGTACAAGATTTGAAAAAATTTGCGGTGATTTAAGGACAAAAGACATTAGCATTGATTTTACAGAGGATGGCTTGGACGGCACGATAACTATATCTAAAAACAATGTTGATGCAATCGCTTTGGAAAGTATACTTACTAAAATTAATGTAAGGCTTGAAGATTATATTTATACTGATAAAGATATAGATTTGGCGGAGTGCCTTGTTGCCTTACTTACTAAAAAAGGCGAAATGCTTGCTGTTGCGGAATCAATTACTGGCGGACTTATAAGTTCCTCATTGTGTGAGGTTGATGGAGCAAGTAAAGTTTTGTATGAGGGCATTGTAACTTATAATAATGGTGCTAAAGTTAGAAGATTGCACGTGCCAGCAACAACTTTAGAGGAATACACAGCTGTTAGCAAACAAACTTGTGAAGCAATGATAAAAGGCGTGCTTGCAAATAAAGAGATTGTTTATGGTTTGGCAACTACGGGATATGCAAGTCATCAAGATGACGCATTATCTGGCTTGGTGTATATAGGATATGGCAGTCTTACTAATTTTAAGATAGACGAAGTAATGTTTAAAGGCAGTAGGAACGAGGTTAGGAAAAAAGCTTGCAATTACGCAATGTTTAAGTTGATTAAACTAATTGATAGTGTAGAAAGGACTTATTAAAATACGAACACCTTAAAAAGTGTTAAATAGGAGAAAATTTATGGCAGAGAAAAAATCTAAGGTAATGAATATACCTACAAATGATAGTGATAAAGCAAAATATATAGACGAGGCTATTAAAAAGATAACTGATGTATATGGTGAGGGCAGTATTATGAAGCTTGGCGAAAATGATATTGTGCCAATCGAGGTTATTCCAACTGGTTGTCTTACATTGGACGTAGCACTTGGAACTGGTGGTATGCCAAGAGGCAGAATAGTTGAGATTTACGGACCAGAATCATCTGGTAAAACAACTGTAGCATTGCACGTAATCGCAAGTGCACAGAAGACTGGTGGTATTTGTGCTTTCGTAGATGCTGAACACGCTTTAGACCCTATTTATGCTGAAAAACTTGGCGTTAAGTTGAGAGATTTGTATATCGCACAACCAGATAACGGCGAACAAGCTTTGGATATTGTGGAAACTTTGGTTCGTTCTGGTAGTATGGACGTAATAGTAGTTGACTCTGTAGCTGCTTTGACACCTAAAGCTGAAATTGATGGTGATATGGGCGATTCTGTCGTTGGCTTGCAAGCAAGACTTATGTCACAAGCTTTGAGAAAGTTGACAGCAATTATCAATAAATCAAAGACAGTAGTTATATTTATCAACCAATTGCGTGAAAAAGTTGGAGTTATCTATGGTTCACCAGAAGTAACTGCGGGTGGTAAAGCGTTAAAGTTCTATGCAAGTGTGCGTATAGACGTTAGAAAAGGAGAAGCATTAAAAGCTTCTGCTGACGATATTAGAGGAAATAAGACAAAAGCAAAAATTGTTAAGAATAAACTTGCTCCACCATTCAAAACTGCAGACTTTGAAATTATGTATGGTAAAGGTATTTCTAAAAATGGTTGCTTGGTTGATGTTGCAACTGATTATGGTATTGTTAAGAAAGGCGGAAGTTGGTATAGCTACAATGACCAAAAGATTGGTCAAGGTAAGGAAAAGGCTGTTGAGTATCTTGATAACAATCCAGAAATCGCAGACGAGATTTATGCTAAAGTAATGACTGCGATTGACGAGGCAAAGAAAAATTGATAATTTTATTAACAAATGTTATAAATAAGCTGAAATATAAACAAATATTTAAATAAAGTTAAAATTATAACAAAAGGTATTGACATTATTGTAAATTTAAAGTATTATTATAATATGGCAAATATGTATGCGAACGGTATTTGCCATATGTAACTTGAAAATTAAATAGGAGGTATACAATGTTAAGCAACAGTATTAGTACTTTGCTTTTAAGTGCAGTTGAGGGAGGAATTGTTGCAGTTATTGCAATAGTTACTGCTTTAGTTGGGCTTGGATTAGGTTTTTTAGCTTACTGGTTTATATTTGTTAAAAAAGTAAAATCAGCAAAAGCGGCAGCCGACAAGATTGTCGAGGACGGCAAGGCGGAAGCTAAAACCCTAAGAAAAGAGGCACTTCAAGAGGCAAAGGAAGAACAAAGAAGGTTGCGTAACGAGTTTGAAAGAGAATCCAAAGAAAGGCGTGCGGAAATTCAAAAGTCAGAGCAAAGACTTTTACAAAGAGAAGATTTGCTGACTAAAAAAGAACTTTTAATTGACAAAAAAATGGACTCTTGTGACGAATATAAAAAATCACTTGAGGCAAGAGAAAAGGAAATTGAAGGCTTAGAGGTAGAAATAAGTCAATCACATTCAAAAATGGTTGAAGAATTAGAAAAAGTTTCTAATATGACTGTAGACGAAGCTAGACAAACACTTATGGACGAGTTGTTGGAAGGCGTTAAAAAGGATGCAGGTTTAATGGCAAAAGAAATTGAAAACAATGCCAAGGAAGAAGCGGAAAAGAAAGCGAAAAATATTATTGGTATGGCAGTTCAAAAATGTGCTGCAGACCACGCTCAAGAACTTACTGTTTCAGTCGTTTCATTACCTAATGACGATATGAAAGGTAGGTTGATAGGTAGAGTGGGTAGAAATATTCGTGCTTTGGAAAACGCAACTGGTATTGATTTGATTATAGATGATACTCCTGACGTAGTAACATTGTCAGGGTTCGACCCGCTAAGAAGGGAAATTGCACGTATTACTATTGAAAGATTGGTAAATGACGGAAGAATTCATCCAGCAAGAATTGAGGAAATGGTTGAAAAAGTTAAACGTGAACTTGCAGTTCAAATTAAGGAAACTGGTGAGAATGCAATGTTCGATGCAAATGTTTATAACGTTCACCCAGAACTTGTAAAATTGCTTGGTAGATTAAAATTCCGTACAAGCTATGGACAAAATGTACTTAACCACAGCTTGGAAGTATCATATCTTGCAGGAGTAATGGCAGCAGAACTTGGTGCGGATATTAAAATTGCAAAAAGAGCAGGCTTATTACACGATATTGGTAAGGCTGTCGACCACGAGGTGGAAGGCACTCATATCCAAATCGGTGTGGAACTTGCTAAAAAATATAAGGAAAATCGTGCTGTTATTCACGCTATTGAAGCACACCACAATGATGTTGAACCACAAACATTGGAAGCAATCATTGTACAAGCGGCAGACGCTATATCCGGTTCTAGACCGGGTGCAAGACGCGAGTCGCTAGAAAATTATGTAAAACGCTTGGAAAAATTGGAAGGTATAGCAAACTCGTTCGCAGGAGTAGAACAATCTTACGCAATTCAAGCTGGTAGAGAGGTTCGTGTTATCGTTAAACCAGAACAAGTTGACGATTCATCAACAATCTTCCTAGCAAAGGAAATTGCATCTAAGGTTGAGTCAGAACTTGAATACCCAGGACAAATTAAAGTAAATGTCATTAGGGAAACAAGGTCTGTAGAATACGCAAAATAATCATTTTGTATAAGATAACAAACAAAAAAGCAGAGGTAAAACACCTCTGCTTTTTGCTTGGAAAAAATATCTACAAGCAAAGCTGGTGTGCATAAAAAGCTTAAGCTTTAGTTATTAAACAATTTAAACCTCCTTAATGTAATAATTGTGGTTCTAAGCAACATTTATTAACAATATCAAGGAGTCTTGCTGCCCAATTAATTTTTTAATAAAATCAAATTAAAATTACATACTTTTACATTTATAACTTGGTCAATAGAATGGCTCTTATCTTAACAAAAATCTTTCATATGTTTGTTATTTTTTAACAGCTTAAAAAAGAATACTTAAAAATAAATATAATTAATATAAAAACAATGTATGTTGCCAACATAACAATGTTTATTTTAAGTTTTTCCATTGCAATTAAGTTGAGTTGATACTAAAAATGTAATACAAATTTAATGAAAAATATATTTAAATATTATTAATATAATGTTTGTCAATTAAAAGCTTTATAACTAGAAATATTCTATGAGGAATTATCTGCGGTACAAGTAAGATAGAGTGTTTTATGTAAGGATAATAAATAAAAAATATGCTTAGCAAAAAGTTAAATAGCGTAATACATAAAAACAAAATGCAAGGAGATAAAGAATAAAGTATTTAGTTATTGGCTAAATAGATAGTTTATAATTTAAGCCAACTATTGGCTTGAAAGATTAAAAATTTATTGATAAAAATAACAAGGCAAAATGATTAATTTTGCCTTGTTGTATTTTTTGTAAAGTCGTAATTTTGCAAAAAGTCGATTTTTTAAAAATACCCACCGAAAATCGGGGGTATTTTTGTATAATTTAGCTAAAATGTGTAAAATGGTGGTACATAAAATACATATATCTATGTACATAT
>CAJTZR010000038.1 GCA_910584035.1 uncultured Christensenella sp.
GAACATCTGCACAAATTATTACAAAGTGGAATGAAGTTAGGCAAGAGTCCTACACGCTAAATAAATTTGTCAAAATAGTTTTGAATGCGAACTGGGTAGTAGATGCTACATTGAATTTAGAAGATTATCAAAGAATTATTATTGATTTAAATGGACATTCTATCACACGAAATGTTGCTGAACAAGCTTGGGGTGGCAAAACATTTGATGTGCGTAATGGTGCAACATTAAAAATAATGGATAGTGTTTTTGAGCAAGACCCAGAAAGTGTGCTTGCAAAAGCAGAAGAGTTGGCAAGCACGTTAAGTGTTGAAGAATACATTACTGATGAGGAATTGTGGGCAACAGAAAGTACAAAATTATGGCAAGATATTGTCGCTCAAACTGGTATTGGTTATATAAGAGGTGGAAAAAACTTAGGTAGTGGCGGTGCTATTTATATTGAAGATGGAACATTGGAATTTTTGAGTGGAATGATTTGTGATAATATAGCAGAAAGTGGCGGTGCTATTGCTACAAAAAATTCAAGAGGTGTTTTGATAGTTAATAATGGAATTTTTTGTGCCAACACGGTAAGTAATAGTTATGGAACATCAATTTTAAGTATGACAAATAATACTAAAATAAGTGGAGGGTTATTTATTGGTAATAAGGGAAAAGAGCGTGGTGGAGCGATTGCAGTTTATGGAGTTGCACAGATTTCTGATTGCGTAATATATAATAATTACCAATTGAATATGGGTGCGATTTATATTGGTTGTAATACATTTTTTGAAACTCATATTTTAATAAAAAATGTAAGAATAGAGGGTAATGTTTCTAAATATTATGCTGGTGGAATATATGCTACTGGTAATAGCAACGTTCGTATGGAATATGTATCTTTTTTAGGCAATAAAGCTTTGCAACATTCCACTGATTCTGGTGCTGGGTTGCAAATAGCTTATTCTTCAAATGTTAATTTGTATAATTGCATATTTAGAGATAATTATTCACCTATGGGTGGTGCGGGTATTGACTTTACTGAAAAAGGTGGTGTAAACGAAGGTACTAGTAAACTTAAGATTAGTGGTTTTTTAGATATGAGCAACAATTTAAATGAAAATGGTGAGGATGCAGATATTCAAATTAAGTCAAACGGAAAAATTAGCATTGAATCAGCTTTGAAAATGAATCCCGATAATTCTGACCAAAAGCCAATTAAATTAATTTTTGCAAATAAAACTGGACTATTCCATTCATTTACATCATCATATTCAACATATGACCATAATGGCTTAGACCCAAGTAAATACTTTACTTGCGGTTTTGATACTCATAAAGCGGTGGTAAATAGTTTTGGTGAGCTTATGTTTGAGCAAGATAACAAGGCAATTTATGACTTTATGTTTTTGCAAAATGGTTATCGCAAAAATTATGATGGTAACGAAAAATTGCACGGCTATAACGATGATGATATAACAACTTTTGTACTAGGTAAAATATCGCCTATGACAAGCATAGATAGCTTTATTGAGAATTTAGCACCATATAATTTTGCTAATTTGAAATTATATACTAATACTGATACTTTAGTTTTTGAAAACGGAAATGCTTTAAGTGGAGTAAATTCAAGTAACGGAATGGAATTTGCAGTTGGAACAGGTTGGTATATAAAGTGTAATGTAGGAGAGATAGAGGAAACAATTTATTTGTCAGTGTTAGGTGATTTAACTGGAGACGGCAAGATAAATTCCGCAGATGTCAATTATTTAAGGAATGTAGCGAATAATAATCTATTTAATAGCTTAGTGGATAAGCCATACATACAACTTGCAATGTTAATCAATAACAAAGACGGGTTGACAAATAGTGATGCTACTATTTTGTGGGATGTTGTTTTAGGCATTGAAAGCATAGAGTTATTTATGTAATGAAAAATTATAACTATTATTACTTTTGTAATTTAGATTGTAACTAAGAAACAAGTATCAAACTTACTAACAAAGAAGCTTTTGTAAATATAAGTAATTTAAAAATATCTTTATTTTAAGTTCCAATATTCCCCACTCAAAAGCTGTTTTGGAGAAAATATTAATAAAATCTGTGTAAAAAATATTGACTATCTAATGTTGCTTAAATGTAGTTTGTTTTAATGTTAATTAAGTAGTATTGTTTATATTTTAATCTACGTTTGTTTTATTAAATGGTACATAATATTATTACAAAAGTAAACAGCATATATGAATATTTGTTGCCAACTTATGCTGATTTAAATTAGTATTATTTGTATAGCAAATGTGTTGCTTTATCAATATAAAATTTAATATAAGTTAAAATTTACTTATTATATTTTATTTATTGGAAGTTATCCATACACCTCACAAAAAAGTTATTTTGTGGGGAGTCCGATAAGCACCTGAAATGGTATTTTACAGAAATTGGTGGCAATTCAAATAGTATTGAGCTTGATTTGTCAAGTTAAAAGCATCAGCTTTTATTTAAATTTGAGTTTTCTCGAATTTAAACAACACATAATTTTATTATTGAATGCTGTTTGTAAATAGACGCTTCAAAAAATGTTTCAAATGCTATTGATATATGGCACTCAGAAACTTATGATAGTAGAGGATATTAATTCATTCAAGTATACTTTAAAGGAGTGCATTGAAAAATCTATATTAAATTAATATGTAAGCAAAAATTAAGTTGTATAAAATAACTTTTAAAAACAGGCTGATAACGTAGAGTTATAAAACAAGCAAGATACCAAAATTTGGTATCTTGTTGTTTATGTCTATTCATTTTTTAAAATTTATAATTAATAAATTATTTGTGCAATTTTATTATACTAAATTATGTGTTGTAATTATTATTTTTTAAATGGTTGAAATTCCTTGTCTACAAGTCCCTCACAAATTTCTTGATGTTTTGCAACAAGTCCCGATTTTACTATTGATTGACCATATTTATTGCGTATTGCGTCTAAAGATTTATCAATATTTTCTCTTTTATCGTGCGGTATATCAAATATTGTTGTTTGACGTGTTTCGCTTTTAGATAACTTATAAGTATATACACCTAATTGTCTAATCGGTTGGTCTTTTTTAAAATTATGCATTGTAAGGAAAAGTTCAAATGCTTGTTCTGCAATGTCGCCAGCATTACAAGTAGAAAAGTTAAGCATATTAGTTTTATTGGTTCCGTCAAGCGAACAATATCTAATACTTACACCAATTCCGTTTGCAACTAAATGATATTTACGTAATCTTGCTGCTACCATTTCAGAAAGTGATGTTAATATCGCTTCTGCCTCACTAGGAGTGGTTATATCAAACGGCGTGGTTGTACTATTGCCTATGCTTTCTGGAATATGTTTTTGTTCAGCAAGCTTAATTTCGTCAATTTCAATGCCGTTTGCATATTGATGTAACTTTTTTCCGTTTATTCCAATATATTGTTGTAGGGTTTCTGCATCATATCTAGCTAAATCACCAATAGTATTTATGCTTAACGATTTAAATATTTTTGCAGTTTGTCTACCAACCATTAGCAAATCGGTAACTGGCAATGCCCAAATAATGTCTTTATAATTATTCTTGTCTATAACAGTGACAGCATCGGGCTTTTTGTAGTCAGAACCAAGTTTTGCGAAAATCTTTGTAAAAGAAACTCCTACTGATATTGTAATGCCAAGTTCGGCTTTTACACGCTCACGCAAAGTATTGGCAATATTTTCACCACCGCCAAATAAGTTAGTTGATTGTGTGCAGTCAAGCCAACACTCGTCAATGCCGAATGGCTCAACTTTATCTGTATATTCGCTATACATATCAAACAGCTTATTACTAATAGCTACATAATCATCGTAATGTGGCGATACAAATATTAGTTCAGGACACTTTTGTTTTGCTTGCCATAATGGTTCGGCAGTTTTTACACCAGCTTTTTTTGCTTGTTCAGATTTTGCGAGTACAATGCCGTGCCGTTTTTCGGGATTACCGCAAACAGCAATAGGCTTGCCTTTTAAGGCAGGATTAAGCATAATTTCAACAGATGCATAAAAATTGTTTGCATCGCAATGTAATATAGTTGCCATAAATGTCCTTTTAAAACAATGTGTTATATGTACAAGTTAAATAAAAGCTATTACGTTAATAAAACAACATTACGTTTATTAATTGTTTGTTGTAATAAGCATTTGTTGTTGTATTTTGCTAAGTTAATATAGTAATAACAAAATGTGTTATATTTCCTAATTTTAATAAAAAAGCTTTTGTAATTTATAGATAGTTTTTGTTAATATAGTTAAATGATTAATTAGATATTTGTATTAATTTGCTTAAATATTATTTTAGTGTAAATAGTAATATGTTAAGTTTTTCAATGTTCAAAACATTTAAAAACAACTAAATTAAAAGCTCTGAATAAAATATTTTAACTAAATCTTTAATCACTTAATTAAAATGTTGTAGTAGCATCTCGATATATAGTTATATTTATAAATGGTTTATTGCTAATAATTATTTTAAACTAATATTAATTTGTAAAAATCTTTAATAATGTTGTGTATAACATTTAAAAATTAAAGCAAATTGTTTTATTGTAATCTTTTGTAAAACCAATAACGTATAGTTTTATATTGAGAAAAACTATCTAACAATAGTATACATTATAATTAGTGAAATTACAAGTATTGCTAAGTAAAAATTATTTATAGCAAGTAAAATTAAACTGTAAATGATTAGCAAAAACTTATAGAATATCAAAGAAAACGTGCAAATATCCACGCAATATAGATTTTCTAAATAAAAACAAGCTTAATCTTGTTATTTTTACCTGCTATTTATCTACATTGTGTAGATAAATATAAAACTTGAATTTACTACTTGATTTTATTTGCAATATAGTGTATACTAAAATAAATAATTAAATTAAAACTTATTTTGACGATTTTATATTTACTGCTCAAGTTTTAGATAAAACAAAAGAGTTAGCAAATAATACATTATTGTTGAAATAGTTTTTTAACAATGCAAATAAAGTATTGTAAAATTTGAGTTAGTTTAAAAACAAAAAAAGCTATTACTTTTAATCATTAAATTGATTGATGTAATTTGAACTAGAGCAATTGACTAAAATACCATTTTGAGTGTTTGTAATAACTATGGAAAAGCATATTGTCAATGGAATATTTATAACTGATTGTGAGTGATATAGAGTTTATATATGTTATTTTAATCAATTGGTTAAAAATATGATATTTGTGACTATTTAATTTATGCAAGATTGTAAAATGCATTTTAAAGTTTAGACTAATTGGCAGTATAATTAAAAGGTAAAGCATATTTATAAAGCTGTCTTATCTTAAATATTAAAATAAGAGAGAAATTTTTTTGGCTTTTATAAATGACTTTAAAATTTGAATTTATTATTGAGTTTATAGCATATTGAAATATATTAAAATTTTGAGTTAACAAATATTTATGCCAACCAAAAGTATGTTTGTGTTGGGTAAAAATTTTGGAGATTATAATGAAAAAAGTAACTAAAGCGGTTATACCGTGTGCAGGTTTTGGAACACGTTTTTTACCAATAACTAAGTCCGTTCCAAAGGAAATGTTGCCTATAGTGGACACTCCGTCTTTGGACATTATTGTTGATGAGTGTATAAATAGTGGTATAACTGATATTTTGATAATATTAGGTAAAAATAAAAAGTGCATAGAAGATTTTTATGATTATGCACCAGAACTGGAAAAGATATTGGCAAAAGGCAATAAAAATTGTCAAATTAAAGTAATTAATACGCTAGCTGAAAAGGCACATTTTTACTATTGCCGTCAAAAAGAAATGAATGGTTCAGCAATGGCAGTGCTTGAGGCGGAAACATTTGTTGGCAATGATGCTTTTGCTGTTGTATATGGTGACGATATCGTTTACAATGGTGATAAAAGACCTGCTATTGGACAATTGATTGACGCTCATTTGGAAACTGGTACATCTATTTTAGGTGTTCAAGAGGTTTGTGCAGAGGATGCTGTCAAATATGGTGCGGTAATAAAAGGACCTCAAAAAGGCAGATATTGCAAAATGAAAGGTGTTATTGAAAAGCCAAAGCTAGAGGAATTGCCGTCTACCTTAGTATCATTGGGCAGATATGTGCTTACACCAGATGTTTTTGACTATATTAGGCAAACACCACCAGCGAAAAATGGTGAGATTTATTTGACAGATACAATAAATTTAATGGCTAAAACTGTTGGCGTTTATTCTTATGAATTTGAGGGCAAAAGATACGATACTGGCGATAAGCTAGGTTTTTTGCAGGCTAATATCGAGTACGGCTTAAGGAATAAAGATTTGGGTGCAGATTTAGCAAATTATATTAAAGAATTAGCTAAACAGCTATAATTATTATTTACATAGTTTAATTTTAATAGCTGTTAAATTTTCAAGTTGATTAATAAACTAGGCTTATATAGTAAAATAAATAAGGTTATATTTATTCTAGAAATAACAATTTGCTTATTTTAAAAGCGATAAATAATTGCTAAAAATATATTGAATAGTGATATTGATATAAAGTAAGATTGGCTTGTCGTTTGTATTAATGAAAATTATAAACAAGTGATACTTTCAAGCTGGTAACTGATATTGATTCAAACTAGATATGTTTGAACACGAGTTTGTTGCATAGCAATTTTAAATTTAAAGTTAATAAAAATTGTTTATTGTGGTTGTTTTGATTCAAATTATGTATATTTGTTGTATCAAGTTAGTGATATCCAGATTAAACTTGGAATAAAGCAAATTTAACAACACTTTTTTATTGAGTTATCAACTAAAACAAAGTATTAATAGATTATTAAAAGCTAAAGTTAGTATATGGTTATTGAAAATAGGGATAATAAAGTTTGATATTTATATACAATGTTATTTAAAAATGATTTTAAATTAGTATTGTTTATTAATTGGAAAAAAAATTTTAGAATTTGAATTTGTTGAGGCAAAATTTAATAGTTTATAACATTTTGTTATTGACAATCTGCTATCAATAAATATGATTTGGTGGCAAAGGAGCGAATATGTTGAGTATTTTAAGTGCAGTAAGTGCGGAGACTATAATTGGTATAGTAGCAATAATAGTTATTGTTATTTCAAGTGGTATAATAATTGCAACAGCGGTAAGAAATTACTTATTGCATAAAAAAGCTGTGCTTGAGACTGAGCAAAATAATGGATTTGAGGACGAATCACAAATTCAAGAGATAGATAGCGAACAAAAAGAGGTGGAACAAGAGACTACTGACCCTACAATAACTGCCGATGACGAAAAATCAGCTGCTCAAACACAAGATATAGAGGGTGAATTCGCAATTAGCGAAAATGATGTTGTCCAAGAAATTGAGTACGAAAATCAAAACGCCGCTGACGAAAATAGCACTAAACTAGATGTTGAGGATATTGTTGATAATTTAATGAATAAAGCTGAATAAAGTTAAAAATTTGAAAACAAACGCTAGAAAGCAAATAATCACTTTGCCACGAATTAGGTAAAGTGATTTTTATTCGCAATATTATTGGAAGTTGTCAATACATCACACAAAAAAAATATTTTGATAGGACCCAAATAAGCGGGTTGAAGCAACATTTTGTAGCAACTGATTGTAATTTAAATGAGAAGTACTTGAGAGCAAGTGATTGTGTTAGCAATAAAAATTTAATTTAAGTTAAAATTTGCTTCTTGTAGTATATATTATCCAAAAATTTTTATATATCCTAAAAAAGTTATTCTGTTGGAACTCCGACAAGCGACACGTATTAGCATTTGACAATAGTAAAAATTAAATATGTTTTTTTTATCTAAATATTGAAAACTTAATTATATTGCATAATTTTGTTAAACAATAGTTTTATAGCAAAAATTAATACGTATTGCGATTAAAATTATTTTAATATAAATATTTTATATTCTTAACAGCATTTAGCATATATTTTTTGCTTGCTTGTACTTTAAATCGTTAAACTATTATTGTCAAAAACTTGGTAATAACATTTTGAGCAGTTGAATTATAAGCTTTTAAGGAAACTAATTAATTCTTTTTGTTGTTCGTTGTTTAGCTTAGAGAAGACATTTAATAATTCTTTTTGATTGTCTGTTAAGTCTAAAAATTCATTATCATTGCAAAAAAATTGTGATAAAGTAATGTTAAATGCGTTGCAAATAGCTTGCAATGACGATATGGACGGAATTATGTTCTTTCTGTACCAAGTGGAAATTGTTGATTGTGTTAATTCAGACATTTCTGCTAGTTTGTACTCACTCCAACCACGCTCTTCTCTTAATACTAATATCTTGTTTAAAATATCCATTTTCCCCTCCTTGCAATCAAAATCTTTATTTTAGTAAATAATATACGAATAATAGTTGACATACAATACTTTTTATCGTATAATATTAACGATATATCGTAACAATTAATAAATTCCGTAATATTCGGATAAAGTAATTTTAACTATATATCGTAATAATTATACATTGGAGGAATTTTTTTATGGAACAAAGTAAAATTGACACATTTGTCAAAGAAAAAGGAAAGTTTTTTGCTAAAGATTCATTGCAAATACTTATTGGTAAATTGAAAGACGAACCAGAAAGTAGTTTTGATTTACTGATGGCACAAAAGTACAAAAAACCTGGTTTAATGCCTATTTTAACTTGGCTTTTAGGTTTTTTAGGCGTGGATAGATTTATGCTTGGTGATACTGGACTTGGTGTTTTTAAGCTATTAACTGGTGGCGGTTTTATCATATTTAATATATTTGATATTTTTACTGCTTGTAAAAGAACAAGAAATTATAACTTTGATTTGGCAATTAAGGTGTTGTAATGAAATGCGATAATTGTGGTATGGTATTTAACGGCAATAATGATACTTGTCCATTGTGCGGTTACAATGTCGGAATTCAAAACCCAGCAAAACGATTTTTGCTTAATGAATTTAAACTAAAAGGCAATGTAAGATTATCAATATTACAACTAAATTTTTATGTTTTAGTTAATTTATCTTTAGTTTTGCTTGCTACAAACCTTATTGTTGATTATAGTTTTGTTTGGTCCCTTATACCTATCTTAATTTTTGCAACTTTTAATTATATATTAAAAATTATTTGCTACCCATACAAATTAACGAAATTTATCAGTAGATATTTTCTGTTGCTTTGCACTTGCTTAATTGCAATGCAGTACTTAACGTTCAAAGGGCAATGGGCGTTTAATTATGTTGTGCCGTCATTAAATATTTTGATGTCGTTATTCATTTTTTTGAACATTTTTACTCGTACATCTCTTTGGTCAATAGTAAAAATGCTTATTTGCAATTTGATTGTTACGATTACTTTACTAACTCTATTGCTTGTCGGTATAACAAGCAGTGATATTGTGACAAAATCTATAATTATTGTTTCTTGTACATTATGCTGTTTAGTTGTTTTCAATTCAGCTTATTGCTTTTTTAAATTTTACAGGAGATAAAAATGATTGAAAATTTAAAAATTGCAATAGTTTTGAGTGGTGGTGCTGGTAAAGGTGCTTATCAATTTGGTTTTATGCAAGCTTTAAAAGAGGTTATTCCAAAGCAAAATATTGCTATGGTATACGCAAGTTCGATTGGTATTGTAAATGGATATGCTTATGTGGCAGATAAAATGGAAAAGGGACGTGACTTTTGGAATAATTTGAATTGCAGAGGTTTTTTCGGAATTAGAAAAAATGTAAGAAATAACTTATTTTTAAATGATATGTCTAACAATTTAGTGACTGATGACGACACTTTATGGACTAAATTTTATGTTACAGAGTGTGCATTAGCGAACTTTTCGGTTTATTATTGGCCTATCAATGATATGCCATATTTGGATAAACTAAAGTTGATGCAGTTGGGACTAAGTTTTCCATTTATGTTTAAGTTTGGTAAGTTTAAAAATAAATATTATTCTGATGGTGGAATTATTGATAATATACCTGTTTATCCATTGCGTTATAATTTAGCAGAGTATGATGTCGCATTGGTTTTACATTGTGACCCAAAATTTAAGCCTAATTATGAGTTGTTTGATAAAGGTAAATTGATAATGGACTTTGTGGTTAATATTGACTCACCGAGAAAAAGGGAATCATTTGATTTTTCAAATAAAGTTGTTAGGCAGAATATTAAAAATGGTTATAATTATGGACTAAAAATTTTAAATCAGCTATTTGCGGATAATGTAAAAAGTATAGAGGAAATGAGAGACGTTTTTCAAAAAATTTATTTTGACGAAATCCCTAAAAGACAAGTGAAACGAGCTGCTGGAACTTTAGTAACAATGTTGAATAATGTTTATTGGAAAACTTATTTTGATAGTATGTAAAGCTGTTGGTTATGTAAAATATAAAATTAATAATAGAGTTGCTAGAAAGCAAAAAAAATCACTTTGCCATAAAAAAGTAAAGTGATTTTTTTTAATAATTTATTGGTAAAGCTGGTGTTATAAATGGTATAAAAATATAAATGTGAAACAGATTTGAAGCGATTGCATAAAAATGTTTACATTTTAAAATATTTGGTTATATTGTTGTGTAATTTTAATTATTTTAGTAATAAGTTATCATAATCAAATAATTCGCTATCAAAAAAATCTTTAGCTGAAATATCTAAGCCATAAATTAATGCTAAAATGGTTGCTAATTTAAAGTCATTATTTTTGCCATTAAGAATTGTACTTATTGTTGATTGCGGAACGCCAGAGTTGGCAGAAAGTTTGTATTGAGTTATATTTTTTGCCTTAATAATTTCTTTTAATCTTTTAGTAATTGCGGAATTTAAATTCATAATTTACCACCTAATTTATTTTAAATATATCGGTACACCATAGTAATATTATATGTTATTATTAATTAGAATTACTACGCCACATTGAATATTTTGTAATTTGGTTAACTTGTAATGCATTATAAAAATTAAAAGTTAATTGAAATTTATAACGAATTTTATAGATAGTTATAAACAATTGCAGTTGTATTTGCTAAATGTTTGTTTGTATTTAATGCTAAAGAGTAACTGTTATACTAATATTAAATTTTAAACTTATAAACAATTGCTGTCGCTTATTATGAGAGAAAAGACGAGATTGCGAGTAGGTGATTTTTAATAACATTTGGTTATATATATATTGTTGTTTAGTATTAATTAATAATAAAACGAATTGTTTAGGCTTTTAAGTTATTTAAGTTTATTCATTAAGCTAATAATTATTTCTTTGTTTTCGTTAGATAATCTACTAAACATATTTAATAAATTTTTATCATTTTCATTATACTTATTGCCTAGATAAAAAAAGTCGGTTATCGTTATATTCATTATTTCGCAAAATTCTAATAAAGTGCTGACTTTTAATTTAACGGTTTTATTCATAATCCTTTTTATAAATTGTTCATTATAGCCT
This sequence comes from uncultured Christensenella sp., assembly GCA_910584035.1. Lineage (GTDB taxonomy): Bacteria > Bacillota > Clostridia > Christensenellales > UBA3700 > MGBC100798. The sequence continues at coordinate 11,470 of CAJTZR010000038.1, forward strand.
AATGTAAAACTAGTTGCCCTATTAGAAAGGTTATTTAAATCCATAAAGTAAGACATTCTATATAATACCTCATCATAAGTAATTGGAGGTGGTTCTTTAATTTGTTTTAGTTTTGCTGATACTATTGATTTTGATTTCATAAATATTTCCTCTTGTGTTGTACTGAATTAATGTAATTATATCTTAAAATAATTTGTTTTTATGTTCTGTCCACAGTTTGGAATTTTAGAATATTCCACGTATTGTAGATTAAGCTAAAAATTCTATACATATTTTACGACCATATAATTTATTGATAAAAAAATTAGTATGTTTGTTAAGTTGTGTTTGATTTGCCACCACCAAACTTTTTATGCATAAAAATTGCAAGTTTAGCAAAATGTTAACTTTGTAATAATTATAGTATGGAATTTGCTAAAAGTAAAACTTTTTTTAACATTTTGCTGAATTATTGATATAATAAAATCAAAAGGTAAAAAATGTTAAAATTAAAAACAATAAGTCAAGAACAGAAATTGACTCAAAAAGAAATTGCTAATTAATTAAATAAATCAATAACAACAATATGTGATTTGGGAAAGAGGTAGAACTGACCATCAATAGATGTTTTAACAAAATTATCTAAATTTTTCAATGTGTCCATAGATTATTTAGTAAACAATTCAAACGAAGAAGGGCTAATAATTATGCAAAACGAATTAAGCAAAGATGAAAACTATCTAATTGATTTGGTTAGACGATTAGAAATTAAAGATAAAATACTATTTATGAATTCGCAGAACTAATGGTTCAATCAAAGAAAAAAATAAAACGAAATTTATTATCAAAATGAATGTTTTGAATAAAAATCTTTATTTAAAATTTGAGTATAAATTGGAGTTTGGGTTAAACCATATTGTCCACGCATTGTAGATAACGTGGTTTTTTCAACTAATATTAAATTTTATATTTATGTGAAATATCAATGGGTGTAAAAAATGATTGGTAAAGTGTTTTTCCAATCATTTGCTTTTTAATTGTAAATGTTTTATTGTATTTCAATAAGTTGTTGTTTTTAATTTTTATTGTATTTCAATAGTTGTTGATTTAGTATATATTTTTTTGATTGAAAATTGGTCAGATTATTTTTCTATTGCCTAAAAGTTAAGGCTAAATATACAAGTTATATAAGTGGTTTTTTAAGGTTTGGTAATATTGTTTTAATTTTTTATATAAAAGAGAGTTTTTCTATTGACAAGTTGGGTAAAAATTGGTAAAATACTGTTGTATACTATTTTAGATATATTTATTATAATAAAATTATTATAAATAAAGTCGGTTGATTGAAAAAATATTGTCTAAATGGTGAATACTTGTTATAGCATTTAATTTTAATATCGGCTGGAAAGTTTTAGTTGGTGATATAATTGTTACCATACAAGAGAGCAATTTGCAATTTTTTAAAGTAGATTATTGCTATTGAGTTAAAAGTTTATGTTATAGTATATTTTTGCTTTTAAATTTTAAGTTTGCAATGACATATTTAATAATTGTTTTAAGCTGGAATATGAGTAACTTTTTATCACTTAAATAATAGCAAAATAACAATTGATTGTTAAAAATGGAATTAATATAAAAATCTTTTTAGATTGAGCTTATTAAAGCAATTGCTTAGGTATTATGTTTAAATGAATTTAACATTTTAGTTAATATAGAAAAATTAAATTTTGTATAGATATACGGAGGTTACTATGAACAGAAAAATTACTATTATTGGTGCAGGTAGCGTTGGTGCTTCAATTGCTTATACTGCAGTTGTTAAGGGTGTCGCTAGCGAAATCGTGCTGATAGACATTAACAAGGACAAGACTCTAGGTGAGGCTATGGATATCCGTCAAGGCATTCCTTTCTGCACACCTTGTGATATTTATGCTGGTGAATATGCAGATGCAGTTGGCAGTGATATCGTTGTTATTACTTCAGGTATTCCAAGAAAGCCTGGTCAATCTCGTATTGATTTAACTCAAACTAATGTAAATATTATCAAAGACATTGCTAAGAACATTGTTCCTTATGCAAAAGATGCTTTATATGTTATTGTAAGTAACCCCGTAGATATTATGACATACGTGTTTACAAAAGTTTCTGGTATTCCAGAGGAAAGAGTTATCGGTTCAGGTACTTTGCTTGATACATCAAGATTGCGTTCAAGCTTGGCAGACCATTTGGCTGTAAGTCAAAAGAGCATTCACGCTTACGTTCTTGGTGAGCACGGCGACAGCTCATTTGTGCCTTGGTCAATTGCACAAGTTGGTTGTGTTAACTTGCTTGATTACAAAGATAAGTTTAAATGCAAAGACCAAAAGGAATTTGATTTTGATAAGCAAGAAATTGAAACTTATATGAAAAAATCTGGTGGTACAATTATTGCTAGAAAGGGTGCTACTTTCTATGCTATTGCAATTAGTGTGTGCCATTTGTTGGAGTGTATTTTCTCTCAAAGTAATACTTCAATGACAGTATCTTCTATGATGCACGGCGAGTATGGTATTGAGGACGTATGTTTAAGCATTCCATTTATTGTAGGTCCACAAGGTATTTGCGGTAAGATTTTGCCAGATTTGACAAAAGAGGAAGTTGAAAAATTACACAATAGTGCAAATATGCTAAAAAGCGTTATTGCACAAATTGAAATTTGATATACATTATTGCTAATAGTGGTAAAGAATGGTAGAAATTTATTGATTAAATTGGCGAATTTGTAAATTTTGGTTATTTAAATAATATATTTATATTGAAAAAGAGCTATTTAGTGGTAAAATGTATTTGAGGTAAATTTAACCTTAGTTGAAAAATAAACAACTTAAAATGTAGCAAAGAATAATTTGTTAAATTTATAAATAGATTTTAAAAATTGCATTTATAGATTTGAATTATTTGAGTGACAAGCTAAGTTGGATAAATAAAATTGGAAAGTTTGTAATGGATTGGGATAAATTTAATGATAGTATAAATCAGTTTGTTGCATATAGTTTCATTAATGATAAAATTTTGAATAATGGTGTAGACAATGATATTACAGATTTGGAAAGTTTAGAAATTAATGATTACGAGGACGAACAAGAACAAGATTAATATTTTATTGTTTTTAAAGCTGAAGGCGACTTGCAAAATATTATTGTTTGGATAAATTGATTTAACAAAGCTATTAACAACTTGGAATTATTGTTTAAAGACTAATAACTGCTTGATTTGAATATTTTTAATTAAGTATTAAAGTTTGGAAATATTGGTTTAATAGCAAAAGACAATTTAATATGATTGTTTGTGGTTGGGAATATTGCTTTAAACTTGATTGATAGCTTGATATGATAGTTAAGATTTGAAAAAAATAATTACTTTAAATGTTGTAGAATAAAGTTTGTAGATATTGCTTTAAATGCATTTATAATTTAATACAATTAATTAAGATTTTGAATTATTGTTTTTAAGACTAATGACAGCTTGATGTGAATATTCTTTAAGAATATTAAAGTTTGGATAAAGTGATTTATAGCAAAAGACAACTTGATATAATTATTTGGGGTTGGGAATATTGCTTTAAACTTGATTGATAGCTTGATATGATTGTTAAGATTTGGAGATATAGTTTTAAAGATTGCTAATAGTTTGATATAATAAATAATATTTTGAATTGTTGGTTTAAAAGCAAACAACAACATAATATGATTGTTTAAATTTGTAATTATGCTTAAAAAATTTATTACAACTTGTTATAATAATGAGGCTGGAATATATTATTTTAAAGGTATCAATGGCTTGTTATAATATTAAAGATTGAACAAATTGTTATTAAAGTCTATCAATTTAAATAAAGTTTTGGAAAACATTTGACACTTGATAAATAGATAAACGCTTGATGACTTGATTTTATTAAAATTAACAAATTTATTTGTTTGTTTAATAGATATGTGGTAGTTTTAGGTTTAAATGGTTTTTAATATACAAGCGTTATTCTTGTTAAAATATGACCGATATGTGGTTTACCATTATTATAGTGGTTAATGTATTACAAATTTTCAGTTTTAAGTTGATACTTTTTGGCAACTTGAGG
>CAJTZR010000039.1 GCA_910584035.1 uncultured Christensenella sp.
TATATACCAACCTGTTCCTACTGCTAACTCTCTTCCGTTATCATAGTTGTTGTCATTTAATGCATATCCATTTGTTTTATCATAAACTAATTTATTACCAGCAAATAGTTGTATATTGTTTGTATCAAAACCTAAGTTTTCTATAAATACTTTAACGCTTGTGTTTGGTGCGATATTCCCTATTATAGCTTTTCCACCATTTACCTCACTATCATTTATGCCGTGCACCAAGCCACCATCTTTATATGTCTTTCTTGTTCCGTCTGCTTCGTCATAGTATATAAATCTATATACTCCATTTTCCTCATTTACTGGTGGAGCTAATGTTATTGCATATGGAATAGTTATATCTGCATTTGTACCGTCTGCCCACATATAATTAAGTTTATCCTTTATAGATACTACCGCATTGTAACTGCCTACCTCTGTTTGCTTATTTCCACTTATATTCATTGTCACAAAGTTATATCCGTTTGGCTCAAAGGTATGTTCCTCTCCATTATATTCATAACTACCACTTCCATTTGGTTTTTGTAACTTAGCTTTTGCAATGCTAAAAGTCTTATTCATTGTTTTTGAATTTATTTTGTAGTTGGTATTACTTAAACTTGTTGCAGTAGCAACATAACCATTACCACTATTAATTTGTTCACCAATAACAGTTACTTTACAATTTGAGTCCTCTGCAATATATGCAGTTGGCTTTTGAGTACCACCATTGTAAACCATATTTGTGTTATTCCACAACACGTCTACCTCTTTTGGTAAGATTGTGAATGTGAATGTTGGGTTAGAATAACTAGCTGTAGTAAAGAATGAATAAATTCCAACATCTTCTATAGTAAATGAATTTGCTATAGTACTAGAGGAAGTTGTTTGAAAATCTTCATCTTGCATTTTAATTACATATGGCTCACCAGTATATGCAACTGAAAAATTTGTATCATAAGTGTTGCCTGCATTTCTGCCAGTCCAACTCCATAATACTTTATCAATAGGTTTATCACCTGTTGTCATTGCTATCTCACGGCCAACAACTGTTGGAATTTTATCTTCGTCATTTGAAAAGAAATGTCTTTTATATGAAGTACCTTTATTATTATAAATACCATATCTATACATATTGGTAAAAGGTTCACTACCATATTCATCACAAAGTTTAATACCAATATAAGCTTCGCCAGAATTAGAAGTTAAATTCCCATCTATGTTTAACTTTATATTAGTATCTGGCAAATAAACATCAGAAGGTTTGTTATTTGTTGTATTTCCATAGATTTGAATATTTGCTCCAACATATATTTCACCATTAAAATTTTCAGTAGCTGTTACACTTACGCCACCACCATAAACAACTCCTTCTTGACCTTCAACTAAATTATTTATTATTCTTCCTCCCAATAATTTAACTGTACCATAGCTTCCTTTATAACACGAAATAAGAATTCCACCACCACAAGCAGGCACTGCTGAATCTAATGTATAAGCTTTATTGTTGGAAATCTCACCATCATACATAGTAAAGTTTGACATTTCTCCAACTAAAACTCCACCACCGCCATAGTCTTTATTAGCTGCGACAACTGCAGTTTCATTACCTGAAATGACACCACTATACATAACACAGCTAGAGTTATACCAAACTAACAAACCTGACGAATTTTGTCTTGATTTATTATTTATAATATTGCAATCATAAATATTCGCTGTACTAGCACTGCCCAAACTAACTCCAGCACCATTGTTAGATTCATTTTCTGTAATCAAACCACCATACATATCTAAATGTGAGTGGTCTGATATCATAATTCCTGCCGCCCAAGTTGATGCTTCATTCTTTTTAATAATTCCTCCATAAACGCATAGAGTGCTAGAATTTTTAGCAAGTATTGCTCCACCATAACTACTCCAGCAACGGTTTTGTATTAACAAACCGCCATAAATATTACATTCACCCTGGTTAACGGCTATCCCGCCACCACCACTACTTGCTTCGTTACAAATGATTATACCATCACATACATTCAATTGGCTGCCAACATTTACATAGATTGCTCCGCCATCTTTTGATTTATTGTTTATTAACATCCCGCCATAAATATTAATCACGCAAGAAGCATTAGAATCTGAAATTCCTATCGCACCACCATTTAAGCCAGAGATATTATCTTTTACAATGCCAGAATAAAAATTAAGTTTTGCACCATTCCCTGAAAGTCGAATTGCTCCACTATTAGTATTAGAAGGCACATTTGCTCCAGTTATTATACCTTTATTAACTTGCATTATAGTTTCATTAACGCCTTTCTCATACGCATTTGCCAATTGCAATATTTCTTGTGAATTGTATTGGCTATCTACAATATTCAATGTTGAACTATAAACTAAAATTACGTGTCCACTCACAGTAGTTTGCGTAAGTTTTCTATCAATGTTATTACCATTTAAATCTAATGTAATGTTTCCACCTTGTGGTACTGCAATTTTCCCATAATCAAAACCCCTGCCTTCACCAAAGCAAGTTATATATGTACTATTATCTTTAGCTATCCAATCTCTTAACAAAGTAACTTTTACATTAACATTATTTTCAATTGAATAATAAACAGCTTCTGCCCAAGTATTTGCCATTTGACCACAACTGCAAGGCGTACCAATAGAGCAATCACAAGTCAAAGTATACTCCTTTTCTGCCTTTGGGATTTCGTATTCAAGTTCACCAATACTATAATTTTCTGAACTATTTACGTTGCTATCTGCAGAATTACTTTTTTCACTGCTTAAAATGCCAACATTGCCACCAATACTAGTAACGCTATTGACACTTAAACAGCAGGTAACCATAAGACAAATAATGGCTACTGCCAAAAAGATTATTCCCGCTCTTTTTATGTTTTTTATCATAGCAAAAACCTCCTATTTTTGGATACATAGAATACATATATCTATGTACTTAAATAAGCCTTTTCGGCTATGTTTTTGTAAGGTTTTTGTTAACTTTATTTATACTTTTTACAAATTGTTTATCTTATACTTGACAAATGTATATATTTAATTAGATAATATTCATATAATATGTACATAGATATATATATTTTATGTACCACCATTTTACACATTTTAGCTAAATTACTCAAAAATACCCCCGATTTTCGGAGGATATTTTCAAAAAATCGACTTTTTGCAAATTTACGACTTTACAAAAACTCAACACTCTAAAAGTTTCCCTTTTAGAGTGTTGATGTGTTATAATAAATTTTAATCTTTTAAGCAACTAATTGGCTAAATAGCCTACTCAATGAATGAATTATTAAATTAAGGCTTATTTGCCTCTCTCTTCCATTTTAATTCTTATTTCATCACAATTTATACCAACGATTGGTTCGCCCAAGTCCTCAGATAATTTTGCAATTAAATCAAAATCTGTATAATTTTCAACTGACCTTACAATAGCATCTGCTCTTTTTGCTGGGTTACCAGATTTAAAGATACCACTACCAACGAAAACACCCTCTGCACCTAAGTGTCTCATTAAAACGGCATCTGCAGGTGTTGCAACACCACCAGCTGAGAAGTTAGGAACTGGTAATTTACCATTTTCGTGAACATACTTAATTAGGTCATAAGGTACTTGAAGTTTTTTAGCTTCCTCATAAAGTTCATCAACGCTCATTGATTTAACCGCACGCATTTGAGCTTGCATAGCTCTCATATGTCTAACAGCTTGAACAACGTCACCAGTACCAGCCTCGCCTTTAGTTCTAATCATACTAGCACCCTCTTGAACACGGCGAAGTGCTTCACCTAAGTCTCTTGCACCGCAAACGAATGGAGCTTTGAACGCCATTTTGTCAACGTGGTAAACATCATCAGCGGGAGTCAAAACTTCACTTTCGTCTATAAAGTCAATATTAATAGCTTCCAAAAGTCTTGCCTCTATAAAATGTCCGATTCTGCATTTAGCCATTACTGGAATTTTAACAGCCTTTTGAATTTCTCTAATCATTTTAGGGTCACTCATACGGCTAACGCCACCTTCCCTTCTGATATCGGCAGGTACTCTTTCCAATGCCATAACAGCACCAGCACCAGCTTGCTCTGCTATTTTTGCTTGCTCAACATTTGTAACATCCATAATAACTTTGCCTTTCAAACTTTCAGCAATTGGATTATTAATCTTGTACATATATATAAATCTCCTTATAAGTTTTATAATTTTCGAATTAATTATACCACAACTTAATATCAACTTACAAGCAATAATAAATAATTTAAACAAAATTATATTTCATATCGGCTATAATAACTGCTAATACCTAATAAAATCTTCGTTTCAAATACTTTTTTTAGGTTGCAATTTAAATTTGTTGGTTATAAGCCAATAATGTCTTATACAAAAAATTGTTGATTGTTTTACCAATTAAATATAACAACTATAGATAATACGCATAATATATTATTAAATTTGAGAAAACTCAAATTTAAACAAAATTAACACTTTTTTGATAAATAAAGGAAGTACCATCTGAATTAAGTTCAGTTACTACTAATTACCATTTTTGGTGCTTATTAAAGTGCGATTAACATTAATCTTTTATTAAGCATTGATTAAAATAAAACGACCTTGCGATTAGCAAGGTCTAGTAAGAATTTAATTTTCAGATACTATGAGTTGCTTTTTATAAAAAACTTTTTTATTAAATTTATTGTTTAGTTTTTATAAAAAGTGCAAAATCAAGCAATTCTTCTTTTCCTGCATTATTTAACTCTCTAAAAATATCAATTAAAATCTTTTCTTTTTTGTTCGAAGCAACATTGTCATTTTTCGTTCTAGACTTTGTATAATCTTCATTTTCAATACCAACCAAATAATCAACTGACACTCCATAATATTTTGCTAGCGTTATAAGCATATCAATAGGTGGTTCAGTGTTTCCTCTTTCCCACGAACCATAAGTATTAGTTTCTATATTTAAATCATTTGCAACATCTTTTTGAAAAGCGTCTTTCTGCGTTCTCAAATCTTTTAGAATTAATGAAATATTACTCATACTTAATATTTTATTAGTTTTTATTAAATATGTCTTGACATCTAATAAAAATTTATGTTAATATTATTATGTAGCTAATTTTTTATTAGATACATCATTAAATACTTATGATAAATTGTATTTGACAAAACAATTTAGGCATTTATAGTTTAAATAAAATATACTAATTTGCTATGTCAACAATTAAGGATTTCAAAATGTTAGAAGTAAATGATGACTTAAATAAAGGTTTATTTAAAAATTCGCCTTTTAAATACAAAGGCGAAAAATATTATTATATGGATGGCAATATAGTTGATTCATCATTTATTACGCCCTCTGATTCCCTAGTTACAGAAATTACAAATCTCCTTTATAAACTATTTGATTATAAACTATATCCAACTGCAGTAGTTTTGCAATATATTAAAGAAACAAAAAAACATAATTCATATAACCTTGCAATTACTGCAATTGAGTATTTATTAAATGAACGCAATGATTCAGTTTATGATGTTAGAATTGTTCTGCCTATCTTAACAAGCATTTATCGTGAATGTGGAAAAAGTCAAGCCGCTATAGAGCAAGGGGAAAAATTCCTTTCTCTTTCGTATAAATACAAATCGGCTGCTTTGCTCACATCTTTAGCTGCAGCGTATTGCGATATTAATAACTATATTAAGGCAAAACAATTAGCAAATGAAGCTTGGGCCATATCTGGTTTTTCACCAGAACTAAGTTCAGTTTTTCAAAGAATCAAAGCAAATACTGAAAAATAAAACGACCTTGCAATTAGCAAGGTCTGTTTGAAAACATAATTTTTTTAATTAGTCAGCTCTGTATGGAATTAATGCCATTGTTCTAGCTCTTTTTACTGCTGTTGCTACCATTCTTTGATGTTTAGCACATACACCGCTCATTCTTCTTGGTAAAATTTTGCCTTTTTCTGTAATGAACTTTCTTAATTTAGCTACGTCTTTATAATCTAGCTCGTCAACTTTCTCAACGCAGAAAATGCAAACCTTTTTCCTTGGCATTTTTTTAACAGGGCGTTTAACGTTCTTCTCTTCCATTATTATACTCCTTAATTTTATATTGCAAAAGTGTATTAGAATGGCATATCGTCATCGTCAACTGGTTCTAAACCTGCTACTTGACTGCTGTCATCTTTACTTTTGCCACTTTGAGGTTGTGTTGCTTCTGTTCTAGCAGATAAAAATTCCACTTCGTCAGCTTGCAAATCTACTGCAGTACGTTTAATGCCATCTTTGTCATCATAACGTCTGATTTGCAATGAACCACAAACTCCTACTTGGCTTCCTTTAGCAAGAAATTTATTGCAATTTACGGCTGCCTCTCTCCAAACTGTAACTGGGAAAAAGTCTGTTTCCTCTCTGTTGAATCTACGATTAACAGCAACTGTAAATGAACATACTTGCACACCGCTTCCAGTACTTCTAAGTTCTGGGTCAGCAGTTAATCTACCAATAATTTGAATTTTATTCATAATTTACTCCTTAGAATTTGTGAAAATTTTACTTAACAACTAAAAACAAGTGTTTCTCAATCATTAACATAAAAATTTTCACAGCTTTACCGCTATTAAACTTGCGATAAATTACTTTTTAATAATCATACATCTTTTAGCATTGTCCATTATTTGAACTTGTCTGTTAAGTAATGCAGGAACATTAGCATCTGCCTCAAAGTTCATAAGCACATAATAGCCCTCAGTTGAATAATCTTGCAAAGTGTAAGCAAATTTCTTTGTACCCCACTTATCAATGTTTTCAACTGTGCCACCATTGCTAGTTACAATGCTTTCCAACTTATCAATAACAGCTTGCTTAGCTTCCTCGCTTGCATCGTTATTGATGATGTAAAGAATTTCATACTTAGACATATATAGCACCTCCTTATGGTCATTGACTCTCCAAAGAGAGTAAGGATTGAGTTAAACTCAAACAAATGTATTATAACAAAATAATTTTTTTTTGTAAAGCGAATTTTAAGACATTAATCAAAATTTATATCGGTATCCGTCCTATATCCGTTCAAATTGACTTTTGCAAGCAAACGATTCTCGCCGTCACAAACGCTTACGCCATAGTTACAAGTATGTCTTGTAACGCTCACTAATTCAGCTGTAGCGACCAAAATATTATCCTTAGCTGGTTTAAAATAACTTACATTAGCGTCAAGAGTGACAGTTATTTTACCACTCAAATTACTTGCAACAGCAAAAGCAAAGTCCGCAATTGAATAGATTGTTCCGCCGTGAACACCACCCTTTGCATTCATAAAATTCTCGTTAACTACCATTTTGCAAACAGATTTTTCTTGACTCGCTTGTAAAATTTCAATACCCAAAAGCTGTGCCAAAGTATCTTTTTTGAAAAAATCTTTTACTTTTTGTAATTCCATAACTCACCTCTATATTTACCAATCAAAATATCCACCATTTTTTTACTCAAAATTGCCATAAACCAAATCTTTAATTTTTGACAAATTATTTAGCCATATTTCTTCCTCTTCTACATTTTGCTGTTTAATTGCAAATATTTCTTCTGCTATTCTCTCAATCTCTTTGCTGTTTAGACCAATTTCATTAATAACACTTGGAATATCTTTTTCCACAAAATAATTGATAATTTTATTATCTATAACTTTGCAAAGTTGCTCTTTCCAGTCCTCAATATCTGAAGCATTAATTGAATACAAGTTCCATAAAACTTTAATATCTTCATCACTAATAGCTTGTACAATTTTATTTATACTTTTTTTCATTATCAATGATAAAATCAATGAATAATTTACATCAGTAAATCTAACACCACGCAATACAAACTCGTGCAAAACATTTTTAGGCATATCAATAAAATCATAACCCGCAAACATTTCAGCAGTAACCAAGTCTACCAAAGACACACTCTCTTGTTTACCAATTATGCCAAGTGCCGCTATGCTATTTAGTTTTTTACTTTCATCATTAACATTTGCAATAGTCAAAAGGCTCATTATTAAAATGCCTAGTTCCATACCACGCCTTGCAATTTCACCAAACTTGTCAAGCATTTTTTCATCTATCATAACAATGTCAGGTATTGCTCCGCTTTTGCTTAAGACATACAAAATGTCACTATCCTCTTTATTTAGTTCATAATGACTACTCAATATTGATTGATGATTTCCCTCCATAGTTATAACGCAAGTTAGTTGTTTGTTTAAGTTTGCATTTACAGCTTTACCAACATTAATTGCTATTTCACTGCCGACGCAAATTATATAATCTACATTGTTTGCATTTGCAATGGCTATACATTTATCAACATTTTCAAAACTAGCATAGTTGTTATCTTTTATCTTGATAAAATTGATTTTAATATCTTTGGACAATGCTTTTTTTATCTTAAATTTTGTACAATTAAAACCACCAAGCACATCAGTTATAACTAACACGCTTTTAGCATTTGAATAAATACTTTCAAAGTTTAATTTATCAATAACATTTTTACCTGCCATTATTTTTGTGTTAATCATATTTCACCATTCCTTGCACTTTCTAAGATATTAATAATGTCATTATAACTCAAATATCTCGCATTTGTCAATATTGCACCATCTGTCAAAGCTAATTCCGCAATTTTCTTGGTAGCAGAATCATTCAAACCACAATCAACAAAACTACGATTACCCCCGATTTTTGACATATTTTTTGAAAAAAGTTTATTAATTTCACAAATAAACATTTCTGCTTTTTCCTTTTTATCCATTAAACAATTATTTTCTTTTTGAGTTATCAAATCATATAGTTCAGCGTATTCTTTATAACTATATTCCAAATTATATTTTAAAACATATGGCAACAGCATTGCAACCGCATAATCGTGACTAACGCTCAACACACTGCCTAAAGAATGTGCAATTGCGTGCACACCTCCCACCATACTATTACTAAATGAAATTCCAGCATAATTAGCAGCTTCTAACAATTGAATATAGTTATACATATTTGCGTTTTCACTAATAGCCAATTCCAAATTATTAAATATTTTGGTGATAGCTATTTTACTATACACATCTGACATATAATTTTTACTCTTGGAACAATATCCCTCAATAGCGTGTGACAGAGTATCAAAAGCTGTAAATAATAAACTTTTCTTTGACAAAGTAATCAAAACTTTTGGGTCAAGTATAGCGTAATCTGGCAACATTAACTCACTAATCAATTCCTCTTTTGCACCATTTGATTCATTATATATAACACTGACTTTAGTTACTTCTGCACCCGTTCCGCAAGTAGTCGGAATAGCAATAAAAGGCACTTTAACCCCGATTTTTGACATATTATAACCAAAAAACTTACTTATGTCATTCGCATTTTGACTAATAGCTAGTCGTACTGCTTTAGCTGTATCTAGTACTGAACCACCACCAATAGCAAGCACACTATCACAATTATTTTCAGTATATATATTGCAAAGTTCCTTAATAGCATTAATGCTACTTTCATTAGGTACATTGCAGTATTTAACGCAAGTTTGTATTCCAGACTGCGTCAAACATTGCTCGGCAAAATTGACAAGTCCAATTTTATTAATAACTGGTCCGCTAATGATAAGCACCTTATTAAAATTCAACTTTTTTGCAATCTTTCCTAAATTATCTTGAATAGCGTTTTCACCGCTACAAATTTTTACTGGATTATAAAATTGATAATATTCCATTACATAGACTTCCTTTTTGCAAATAATAAAGTAGTAAACATTTTGCCACTAGTTATAGACTTTTCCGCCTTTCTTTTATACGTTTTTTGGTATATTTTGTTTGGCAGAATGTACCCCATAAAACACTCAAGCAAATATACTAACGCAACTACAAACCTAAGTTCCCCACAAACAAAAAACTCATCCTTTAGATAACAATCAGTTACACTGCTTGTCCCAAACACAATATTTGGCAAAGTTTTGTAATATTTGAAATTTATAGACAAATCACAATCCTCAATATCTTTACAATTGTATAAGCCATTTTCGCTTTTTTGCAAAACTAAACATTGCGAACTACCTAAAATAGAAAGCTTTATTTTTGTTCCGTTTGGAATTATAGCAAGACGTTTTTGAACTTCGCTATCCTCTTGATACAGCTTGTCCAACCCCTTGCTTAAATAATAAAAAGATATTTTAACAAATGCTTTTTTAATCAAATTAATCATTTTTACCTTATATTTTCATTTGCCACAAATTAGGCTTTATTTAATTATAACCAATTTTATACTGCTCACGCAATATAAATTATGTGTCATTTAATTTGAGAAAACTCAAATTAAATAAAAGCTACCGCTTTTGCTTGAAAATCAAGCTAACACTATTTGAATCAACATCAGCTACTGCAAAATACCCTTTCGGGTGCTTTGCGACCGCTTCCGATAATATAAATTATGTGTCATTTAATTTGAGAGAACTCAAATTTAAATAAAAGCTAACGCTTTTTGCTTGATAAATCAAGCTAACACTATTTGAATTAACAATTGCTAATGTCAAATGCCACTCGTGTCGCTTAATGTGGTCCCCACAAATAAATTTTTTGCGGGTGAATGGATAACTTCCAATAATATAAACTATAGGAAGCAAATTCTAAGCTCGCTTAAAATTTTGTATTGTAAGTACAATACTGCTTGCTTATACAAGCACTTCCAGTTTGAATTAATATCAGTTACTGCAAAATACCCTTTCGGGTGCTTTGCGATAACTTCTAATAATATTACTAATTATATACTACAAAAAATGCAGTATATAATTAGTATATCACAAGCAAAGATAATGTCAATATTTACTAAATAAATTATCTAAATATTTCTCTTTATCAACCTCAAATTGTTTAAAGTCCATAGCTTGCAAATAAGCTTTCTCAATTTGTGCGTGAGCCACTCTTGAACGCAAGTAATAATCACCCGCTCTTTTAAGATTGTAGTTAACACAATGCCTATGCTCTAAAAGTAATGGCACATCACCTTGAATCTTATTCATATTGAAGCATACATCTGTGTCATATCCATCGCCCTTATCTGCACAAACTAAAAACATATTTTTCAAGCCGATTGCGTAAAGTTTGTCAGGATATAAAGTTGTATAATAACTTTCATATCTAACTTTTTTCTTGTCAAGTCTTGAAGCAATGTATTCTAGCACTGAATATTTTGCTAAATTACACCTGCCACAAATGTTAACAATTTGTCTATCACCTGCGTACTCTAACGCAATGTTATGGTAGCCATCGCCAGCTATGTAATCTGCAAAACCTTTAATCTTGTTGTCTGCACAAGTTAAGTCAAGGCTGTTGAAAATTTCCTTTACCAAGCTATTAAATTTATCGTCATCATAATATGCGTAATATATATTATCTATATTTTGATACTGCAAATTTACACACTTAAGTTCATTATACATACATTTATATGCTTGCCTTTTTGTATCTAACAATTCGTTTAATATTCCTGTTTTAGGTGCCAATTTATCTGGTTTTAAGTATCTGCCAATATCAAAAATCTCACCCGTTACACCATAAAGTTCTGGTTCAAAAACGTGTGGACTGGTTGCATCCAACATTACTAAATTTAAACCTTGTACTTTTATTGCATCAAGGCTGTTCATATCGCTACTACAAGGCACTTTGACTACTGAATATCCAAGACTTTCCGCTTTGCTACCAAACTCCCTTATAAAAGTGCTTTTACCAACGCCACTGCCACCCTTTAAAAATGTAGTTCTGCTACCGCCTATAAACTCACTAAAAAAATTAACAAAACCATTTGCCGTATTGCCAGCAATAAGTAATCTATCCATATTTTTATCCTCCTCTATACTATATGAATTTGGCACAACAATTGTACATTATTCATAGTATGTAACAAACGAATATAGGAGACTGATATGAAAACGCCAAACTTTGTAATTGACACTAGTGATACCAGAATGTTCTATACAATGAGATATATGCAAAACAAAAAATACAAAGTCTGCTCAATTGCAAACAACACAGAAACGGGAGCAGCTCATTATTGTTTTAGCCCCCAAAAAAGATTTACAAATGACGAACTTATGAATATCCCAGACAAAAGCGATTTGTTTTGTGGCAATTTAAATGATGTACAAAAACGTATTCTACTTGCAAAAAATATAACCTACCACAACTTAATAACTGACGAAATTTTTGCAATGGAAAATAGCTTGCTAACCGCTGAGGGCGCGTTAATGTTAGTCATTAGAGGCACGAATGTATCGATTTTCAACGCAAAAATCGCAATTTTTGGGTATGGTAGAGTTGGCAAAGCTGTCAGCACTTTATTTAAAGGTATTGGTGCGGACTTTGATATTTTTACTGATGACTACAACGAAAGGTCACTTGCAAGACTGCTTGGGAAAAAGGCTTTTGACTTAAATAGTGAACTTAATGATTATGATGTAATTATCAACACTATCCCAGCAAAAGTTTTGCCATTAGCCAAACTTAAAGGTGCAAAAAAATCTTGTTACATATTGGACTTAGCATCTTTTTCTGGCGTAGAAATGTGCGACATAAATTCATTAGGTCTTGCTTATGACAATGCTTTAGGTGTTCCAGGTAAATACTCACCTAAAACTGCGGGTGAAATTCTCGCAGAATGTATTTTAAGAAATTTGGAGGTGTAATATGCTAATCGGTTTTTGTTTTTGTGGTTCTTTTTGTACACTTTCAAAAAGCCTTACCGTGCTACAAGATTTAGTTAATAAAGGTCACAAAATTATACCAATATTTAGCTATAATGTTGCTGAACTAGATACTAGATTTTGGAAAGCACAAGAATTTAGACAAAAAGTCGAAGAAATAACTGGTGAAAAAATTGTTGACTCAATTGTATCTGCAGAGCCACTAGGTCCAGTTGTTAAATGTGATGTAATGTGCGTATGCCCTTGTACATCAAATACTCTTTCTAAACTGCGTTATGGAATAACTGATACACCAGTAACTATGGCAGTAAAAGCACACTTGAGAATTGAGCGACCAGTAGTAATTGCTTTGTGTTCCAATGATGCCCTTGGTGCAAGTGCGGAAGTTTTAGGTGAAATGAGAAATCGTAAACACTACTTCTTTGCTCCTCTTTACCAAGATGACACCACACGCAAACCTCGCTCACTAGTAACAAATATGGACTATGTAATAGAAACTATAGAATGTGCAGTGAAAGGCAAACAATTCCAACCTATGCACTTATAATATAACACCCCATCTTACTTTTTTACAAACGATTGATAACTCAAATTTAAAACATACATATTTATATTACTTTAAATATTTCAGGGAACATCTTAGCAAAATATTTACCAAAATGTTCCCTAAAATTAATTGATAATCAAATTATTTTTAAAATAAAAATAATGCTAACAAAACAACTTTATCATCTATTCTAAAAACTTAATTAGATGTTTATTTATAATGTAAAATTTTCAAAAGCATAAAAATTATAAGTTAAATATTGATTTTTTTAATTATTATTATATAATTATAAAATAAAGAAAATACTTCATAAAAGCAAATTTTGACATTAAGCCTTATTTAGTATATTTTTAACATTATTTTCACGCAAGATAAAAGTTAAACTAAAATTTATTTATAAATATTTGAGGTTAATTATGATAAACAATGACAAACATTTCTGCACTTGCCCTATGACAAAATGTCCACGACATCCATTCAATCACAATGAGGGCTGCGACCCTTGTATAAAAAATAATCTACAACACGGCAAAATGCCTGCTTGTATGTTTAAGGCAGTTAGCGAAAATACCGACCAAGTAAAAGAATGGACAATAAAAGGCTTTGTGGAGTTTTATAATAATATTAACAAACTTAAATAATATTAAATTTATAATCACTTTATCTAAAACAAAAATATTTTAGATAAAAATCAATTTTTTCTTTTGCACATTATTCAATCAATTTAACTAATGCGACTTTTTGTTCGCCATTTCTTTCACTAAATTATTAAAACAAACCTAATCTAAACAAAAATCGGTTTAGATTAGGTTTTTGTTTTTATTAAGTTAAATAACTAATTTGTAAAATAATGTATAGTTTTAATTTTATTTATGTTGATAAAACTTAACACTTTCAAAACTTTTATTAATTCAATATATATAAATTATAAATAATTTTATATGGTTACAAATTTTTTAAAAACAATAATATGGCAGCAAATGTTGGTTCGGGTGCTGGGTTTCCTGCTTTGCCACTTGCTATAGTTTTAAAATGTGATATATTTTAACCTACAATAAACTAGTTTTATTTAAATATTAGGCGGTAAAAATTAACTTTGTATTACTACTTTGCCTAATAACTATAGCATATTTGCTTAATATATTATTAAGCTAATTTTTACTTGTTTATATTAATTACACATTACCTTTTTAATTAAATTTACAACTTATAATTAACAATTGAACTAGGTTAAAGAGTATTTAAACTATGTTATTCTTAAAACAATTGTTCTACACGAACACTATCTCTATATTTTGGTTACTTATCCAATTAGTTTCTTTGTCTATGTTGTACCATTCTGTTTGAGTGCCTTGGTAATATATTCTCTTTAGGTTTTTACAACTTACAAATGCATATTCACATATCTTTTCTATACTACTTGGTATTGTTATCTCTGTTAGTTCTGTACACTTTGCAAAGGCATAGCTTCTTATCTCTCTTACTCCTTGCGGTATCTCACTTGTTCTGCATCCCAATATCAAGGCTTGTCCATCTTTTGTTAACAAGCAATTACCCTCACTTTTGTACACTATGTTTTCATCTGAGACTTGTATCTCCTCTAGTTTAACATTGTAGCCAAATGTTCTTGCTCCTATATACTCTACACTTGAGGGTATTGTTATACTTGTTAGATTTTCACAATGTGAAAATGCGTTACTCTCTATCCTTTCCACTCCATCTTTTAGTATTATCGTTTTTGAGTTATAACAATATGTAAATGCATTTTCTCCAATTACTTTTACTCCACTGCCTATTGTTAACTTTTCAATAGTATTATTCCTTTGAAACATCTCCGCACCTATATCACCACTACTTATGGTTAGATTTGTTACCT
>CAJTZR010000040.1 GCA_910584035.1 uncultured Christensenella sp.
GGAGAATCCTCCGCCGAAATCCTAAAAAGGGTTGAGGCAGCAAGAGAAATTCAACGAGAAAGATTTAAAGGAACTGGCATACATACAAATTCCGAAATGACTAATGCGATGATTGAAGAGTATTGTGCAATATCAAAGTCGGATGAGGAAATATTAGGTGTAGCTTTTGACCAATTACATCTTTCTGCACGTGCGAATAACAGAATTTTAAAAGTTGCAAGAACAATTGCAGACTTATACGAAAGTAAAAATATTAAATCTGAATATCTAGTTGAGGCCGTACAATATAGGTCAATTGATAGAAAATATTGGGAGTAAGTAAATATGTTTAATACAGATGAAAGAGCATTACTTTGGTTTAATACATTCAATATCTCAACTAAAAAGAAAAATATAATTGTTGATTTATTTTCATCACCTAGTGAAATGTTTAGTAATTTTAGAGATTTGAAAGAGGATATTTTACAAATTATTGATGTTAATACTTACAATCAAATTAATATGTTGCGTGAAAAAAGCTATGTTGATAAGATTATTAACGATTTAAAAACTAAAAATGTAAATGCAGTTACCATTGCAAGTGACGAATATCCTAAAAAATTAAAAGATTACTTATATGACCCACCACTTGTAATTTACTATAAAGGCGATTTATCATTGATAAACGAAGACCAATGCATTGCAATAGTAGGTTCAAGAAAAACTACAAGATATGGTCAAGATGTTACTAAAAAATTTGCAAAAGAGCTTTCATTTTATAATTTTTGCATTGTAAGCGGACTTGCACGTGGTGTAGATACTATTGCACACAAAGAATGTTTGGAAAATGACGGCAGAACTATTGCAGTATTAGGCTGTGGTATTGATGTTGTTTATCCAAGTGAAAATAGAGAATTATATGATGAGATTGCGGAAAAAGGTTTGTTGATAACAGAATTCCCGCTTGGAACAAGTCCGTTAGCTTACAATTTTCCACAACGTAATAGAATTATAAGTGCTATCAGTGATAGTGTTTTAGTTACTGAGGCTGGCGAAAAGTCTGGTACTATGATAACTGTAAATTATGCGATTGATTTTAGTAAAGATTTGTTTGTTGTACCTGGCAATATCACATCTGAAATGAGTATAGGCACAAACAATCTTATTAAAAATAGAGATAATGTAATTATTACCACTAATATTAATGACATATTAACTCGATATGATATGAAACCAAGAACTATTGTGGTCGATGCAATTCAGTTAGATTTTATACAGCAATGTATCATTGATTATCTAGCAGATGGCAAAAAGCATTTGCACGAAATTATGAATAAAGCAAATATTAATCTGACTGAAACGATTAATTTACTTACTGGCTTAAAGAGTGCAAAACTTATTAGGCAAATACCAGGTAATTTTTACGAATTACAACCAAAATAAAAGGAGTATTTAATGGATTTAGTTATTGTTGAGTCACCTTCAAAAGCAAAAACAATATGCAAGTATTTAGGTTCGGGGTATAAAGTGTTGGCGTCTGGCGGACACGTGCGTGATTTACCAGCGGATAAACTTGGTGTAAATGTACACAGAAACTTTGAACCAGAATATGAAGTATATCCTCAAAAGGAAAGCACAATAAAACAATTAAAAAAAGAAATTAAAAATTGCGAAAAAATTTATTTGGCAACCGACCCCGACCGTGAAGGGGAAGCTATATCTTGGCATTTAAAGGACATTTTAGGTATTGAAGAGGACAATGTTCGTATTGTTTTTAACGAAATAACTAAAAAAGCAGTAAATAAAGCAATTGAAAACCCACGTGACATTGATATTAACTTGGTTAATTCTCAACAAGCACGTAGAGTACTTGATAGACTAGTTGGTTATTTGATATCGCCTGTTCTATCTAAAAAGATACAAAAAGGACTTTCTGCTGGTAGAGTTCAATCAGTTGCTTTGCGTATGATTTGCGACAAGGAAAGAGAGATTGAGGCTTTCAAACCAGAAGAGTATTGGAATATTTTTGCCAACATATCTGTTGACGGCAATACCGTTTACAAGTCACAATTTAACGATATTAATGGCAAAAAGACTAAAATTAAAAATCAAGAGGATGCTCAAGTTGTTGAGAATGAGTCAAAATTAGGTAACTGGTATGTTGGTAATGTTAAACGTGCAACAAGCTTTAGCAAACCTAATCCACCATTTACAACTTCTACCTTACAACAAGATGCTGTAAATAAACTTAATTTTTCTGCAAGTGGTGTAATGAAAATTGCTCAACAATTGTATGAGGGTGTTAATATCAAAGGTGAGGGGTTACACGCATTGGTAACTTATATCCGTACCGATAGTGTAAGAATTAGTGACGATGCTGTAGCAATGGCTAAAAACTTTATTATCGCAAATTTTGGTGAGGAATATTATCCTAAAAAAGCCAATGTTTACACTACAAAAAGTAATGCTCAAGATGCACACGAGGCAATAAGGCCAGTTAATCTTGATTATACACCAGAGTTTTTGAAAGGCAAAATAGAAAATGACCAATGGAAATTGTATAAATTGATTTATGACAGATTTTTAGCGTCACAAATGGTTAATGCTGAGTACAATACTTTGGCTGTAAATATAATTAGTGAATACAATAACAAAAAATATGGTTATATGCTAAAAGGTAAAACTTTGGTATTTGCAGGTTTTACTAAAGTATATGACAACAAAAAAGAAGAGGATGAGGACGATATTACAAATAGTCTGCCAAACTTTACTGAAAATGAAAAATTAATTTTAAAAGAATTAATTAAGGAACAAAAATTTACAAAACCGCCATTACGTTATACAGATAGTACAATCGTAAAAGCAATGGAAGAGAATGGAATTGGTAGACCATCAACTTATGCCTCAATTATAAGCGTTATTTACAAAAGGCAGTATATTGAAAAGGAAGGCAAATATATGAAACCTACAGAGCTTGGTTTTATTGTTTGCGACCAGTTAATCAAGTATTTTCCTAACATTATGGATACTAAATTTACTGCGGAAATGGAAAGTAATCTTGATATTGTTGCCGATGGTGAAGTTGATTGGCACAAAATCATAAATGATTTTTATCCAGGTTTTTTGAAAAATCTTGAAAAGGCAAATGATGGTCAAAGAGTTAAGATAGAGCCAATTATGACAGACATTAAATGTCCCGATTGTGGCAAACCTATGGTAATTCGTGACGGAAAATATGGTAAATTCCTAGGTTGCTCTGACTATCCAAATTGTAAAAAGATTATGCCTTATAGCGATAAGCCAGAGGGTGAAGCTGGGGAGACTGAAGAAATTTTGTGTCCAGATTGCGGTAAGCCAATGGTACTAAAAAATAGTAAATATGGCAAATTCTATGGCTGTAGTGGGTATCCAGATTGCAATAAAATTCTAAAACTAAATGAAGTTAAGAGAATGAAAGCTGCATCACAAAATGGAGAAAATAGCAACAATGAAAGTGTTGCAGAAAATACAATTTTCTACAATCATAATGATTTTGATAATAATGAGGAAAATGCTACTCACACTGCTGAAAATAATACACCTCAAGAGGATATTATTTGTGATAGGTGTGGTGCAAAAATGGTAATAAAAACTGGCAGATATGGTGAGTTTTATGCTTGTCCAAACTATCCAGAATGTAAAAATATTATACCTATTAAAAAAGGTAAAAACTAATAAAAGGTAAGTATATGGAAGTTCGTGTAATTGGGGGCGGTTTAGCTGGGAGTGAAGCTTGCTATCAGCTACTAAAAAGAGGGTACAATGTTAAATTGTATGAAATGCGAAAAGTTAAAAATACGCCTTGTCACACAACTTGCGATTTAGCCGAACTTGTTTGTAGTAATAGCTTAAAAAGCTTAGAAAAATCTACTGCTAGTGGCACGCTAAAAGAGGAACTTAAAAGCTTAGATTGTTTGTTACTTAGATGTGCAGAAAGGGCAAAAGTGCCATCTGGTGGTGCATTAGCAGTAAATAGAAAAGAATTTTCAAAATATGTTGAGGAAGAACTCAATAAATTTGAAAATTTTGAAAGAATTGATAAAGAATTTACAAAAATTGATGTAAATATCCCAACAATAATTGCAACTGGTCCGCTTACTTCTGATGATTTTGCAAATGAAATTGCAAATTTGATAGGCAATACTGATAACTTGCATTTTTATGATGCTGTTGCACCTATTGTAAGCGGTGATAGTTTAGATTATAACAAATTATTTTTTGCTACAAGATATGATAAAGGTGAGCAATCCGATTACCTAAATTGTGGTATGAATAAAGAGCAATATACCGCATTTTATAACGAATTAGTAAATGGCAAAGTTGCAAATTTACATTCGTTTGAAAAAGGTGAGGTTTTTGAGTCTTGTATGCCAATTGAAGTTATGGCAAAACGTGGTGCAGAAACTATTAGATACGGAATGATGAAACCAGTAGGAATTACCAATCCAAACACGGGTGAAAGGTACTATGCAGTTGTACAATTACGCAAAGAAAATGTGCAAGGCAGTGCATATAATTTAGTCGGTTTTCAAACAAATTTGACTTTCCCCGAACAAAAACGTATCTTTAGTATGTTACCAGGACTAGAAAATGTGGAATTTTTAAGATATGGTGTAATTCATAGAAATACTTTTTTGAATTCGCCTGAGCATCTTGATAGTTATTTTGCTTTAAATGGTGTTAAAAATGTTTATTTTGCGGGGCAAATAACTGGTGTTGAGGGGTATGTTGAAAGTATAATGAGCGGTCTAATTAGTGCAATAAACTTAGATGCCGACATTAAAAATACAAAAAAATATTTAGCACCTTGTACAACTATTATTGGTAGTTTGCAAAGGCATATTGCTACAAAAAATGTAGATTTTCAACCTATGAATGCTAATTTTGGTATTTTGCCACCGCTTGATAGCAAGGTGCGAGATAAAAAGCAACGTAAACTTGCGTATTACACTCGAGCAATTGAGGATATTACGCTATATAATAAAGAATTTAATTTATAATAAGGAGTTTATTATGGGAAGTTTAATGGGTACTACAATTTGTGCCGTACAAAGAGACGGAAAAATTGCGGTTGCTGGTGATGGTCAAGTTACATTAAGTGAAAGTGTAATATTTAAGTCAACAGCTAAAAAAGTTAAAAGAATTTTTGACAATAAAGTGGTAATTGGCTTTGCTGGGTCAGTTGCAGACGCTTTTTCATTATCCGAAAAATTTGAGAGTATGCTAAACAAGTATAGCGGTAATCTAATGAGGTCAGCCGTTGAACTTGCAGAGCTTTGGCGTAGTGACAAAATGCCACGCAAGCTTGAAGCAATGATGATTGTTGCAGACAAGGAAAATTTGTACATAGTAAGCGGTCAAGGTGATGTGATTGAGCCAGATGGTGGAGTTTGTGCTATTGGTAGCGGTGGTAACTATGCTTTGGCTGCAGCAAGAGCAATGATGAAAGAGACAAAATTATCAGCTGAGGAAATTGCTAAAAAAGCTTTGATTATTGCAAGTGAATTGTGCGTATTCACAAATGATAATATCACAGTGGAGGTAGTTTAATATGCAACTAACACCAAGAGAGATAGTTAAAGAATTAGATAGATATATTATTGGTCAAACTGAAGCTAAAAAGGCTGTTGCCGTTGCATTGCGTAATCGTTATAGACGTAACAAATTACCAGAGCATTTACGTGACGAAATTACACCAAAAAATATAATAATGAAAGGTCCTACTGGTGTAGGTAAAACAGAAATTGCAAGACGTCTTGCAAAAATAGTAAAAGCACCTTTTGTTAAAGTTGAAGCTACTAAATTTACTGAAGTTGGCTATGTCGGCAGAGATGTTGAGTCAATGATTAGGGACTTAGTAGAGGTTGCTGTAAGGCTTGTTAAAGTTGAAAAAGTTAAAGAGGTTGAGCTAAAAGCAAGCGACAAAGTAAACAAGAAAATAGCAAAAGCATTGGCTGTAGCGAAAGCATCTTTGTATGCCGATATGAGCGAAAAAGATTTGACAGCTAAATTCTTTAAAGAACTTAAAGAAGGCTTACATAAAGACGAAGTTGTTGAAATGGAAATACCAGTTACACCAAAAAATATTCAACTTGCACCAGGTTCAGGTATTGAAATGAGTATTGGTGATATTTTTGGTGGTATGTTACCTCAAAAAACTAAGAAGAAATTAGTAGCAGTAAGTGAAGCTTACAAAGTTTTAATGGAAGTTGAAAGTGATAAGCTTATTGATGAGGATAGCGTAAATGCTGAAGCTATTAGACGTGCAGAAAATGAAGGCATTATATTTGTTGACGAAATTGATAAAATCGCAGCAAAAGCTAATAATGGTCAAGATGTATCACGTGAAGGCGTGCAAAGAGATATTTTACCAATCGTTGAGGGTAGCACTGTAAGCACAAAATATGGTCAAGTTAAAACTGATTACATTTTGTTTATTGCGGCAGGTGCATTCCATATCGCAAGCGTGGACGATTTGATTCCAGAATTGCAAGGTAGATTCCCAATCAAAGTTACTCTTGACA
Source organism: uncultured Christensenella sp. (assembly GCA_910584035.1). Lineage (GTDB taxonomy): Bacteria > Bacillota > Clostridia > Christensenellales > UBA3700 > MGBC100798. The sequence continues at coordinate 6,543 of CAJTZR010000040.1, forward strand.
ATTTGAGCGAAAATGATTTTATTGAGATTTTAAAATCTACAGATAATTCAATTTTAACTCAATATCAAGAATTGTTAAAAGTTGATAATGTGGAAATTTCTTTCAATGACGATGCAATTCAAGAAATTGCAAAAATCGCAGCAGCAGAGAATGAAAATAATGAGAATATCGGTGCAAGAAGATTGCATACAATTATGGAAAAATTATTGCAAGATATATCATTTGAAGCTGGTGGTTTAGATAATGTAGTACATATTGAAATTAATAAAGATTATGTACTTAAAAATCTTGACAGCACAATAAAAACATTAAATTTGAAAAAATATATATTATAAACTAAAAGAAAGTTTATGTTTCCAAACTTACTTTGGCATTGTTGGAACACAAATTTAATTTTGTATTTGTTTATAAAAAGAGGATTATATGATAAATATCCCTAAAGGAACTAAAGATGTCATTCCTAATGAAAGTTATAAATGGCATTATATTGAAAATTTAGTAAAAAGCGTGGCTGAAAACTTTTGTGTAAAGGAAATTAGAACCCCGACTTTTGAGCATACTGAGTTGTTTTTGCGTGGCGTAGGTGATACTACTGACATTGTAAATAAGGAAATGTATACATTTTTAGACAAAGGCGAGCGTAGCATTACTCTTAAACCAGAGGGTACAGCTGGCGTTGCAAGAGCATTTATTGAAAACTCTTTATACGCAAATCCACAGCCAACAAAAATGTACTACATTACTCCAGTTTTTCGTTATGAAAGACCGCAAAATGGCAGACTAAGAGAACATCACCAGTTTGGTGTAGAATATTTTGGCAGTGATAGTCCGTATGCGGATATTGAAATAATGTCAATAGCCAAAAACATTTTTGACAAACTTGGCGTTGAAAATATTACTTTAAATATCAACAGCATAGGTTGCCCAGAATGTCGCAAAAAGTACAATGAGGTATTAAAAGCATTTTTAAAAGATAATTTTGACAAATTGTGTAACACTTGTCGTGACAGATTTGACAAAAATCCACTTAGAATACTTGATTGTAAAGAGGATAATTGCAAACGTCTACTTGTAAATGCACCTAAAGTACTTGATTATCTATGTGACGATTGTAAAGCACATCACATAGCTGTTTGTAAAGGTTTAGACGACTTAGGTATTGAATATGTTGTTAATCCTCAAATAGTACGTGGACTTGATTATTATACAAGGACTGTATTTGAGTTTATAAGCAATAATATTGGCTCTCAAGGCACTGTTTGTGCTGGTGGTAGATACAATAATTTAGTAGAACAAGTTGGTGGTAATTCTTGCCCTGCAGTTGGTTTTGGTATGGGTATTGAAAGGGTTATGATACTTCTTGAAAATCTTGGACTATCTTGCGGTGAGGAAAGTAAAGTAGACATTTATATCGCACCTATATGTGACAAAGCAAAAAGTATTGCATTAAAACTTGCAACTAGTTTGAGAGAGAAAGGTTTAATTGTTGAACAAGATTTAATGAATCGCAGTGCAAAAGCACAAATGAAATACGCCAACAAATTAGGAACAAATTTTGTTATTATGATTGGTGAAGACGAAATAAATAACAATACTTTAGTTATTAAAAATATGAAAACTGGGGAAAACAACTCTATAAATTTTGATTATAACGCAATTGTAAGCAAAGAAAAATGTAAAAATGATATAGCAGTTAATATTATTACTGAGGAAATAAATAAACAAATCAAAAAGGATGGTAATTGATTATGGCTGAATTAATTAGTGGATACAAACGTACTAAATTATGTGGCGAATTCAGAAAAACCGATATTGATAAACAAGTGGTTTGTATGGGTTTTGTCGGCAAATACCGCAATTTGGGCAACTTGATTTTTATTGATGTTAGAGATAGAGCGGGTATTGTACAAGTGTCTTTTGACGATAGCACACCTAAAGATATTTTTGAGAAAGCTACTACACTGCGTAACGAATTTGTTGTTTGCGTAAAAGGCATTGTTCGCTCAAGAGGTAGCAATGTTAATAAAAATCTTCCTACTGGTGAAATTGAAATTATCGCTCAAGACTTGAAAATATTAAATGAAGCAGAAGTTGCTCCATTTGTTATCAGTGATGATGCCAAAGTCAGCGATGTAACAAGGCTTAAATACAGATACCTTGATTTACGCCGCCCATCACTACAAAAAATACTTATAATGAGAAATAAAATCACAAAAATTACACGTGATTATTTAGATTCTAAAGGCTTTTTGGATATAGAAACACCTTTCCTAGGCAAGTCCACTCCAGAAGGTGCAAGAGACTATTTAGTGCCATCACGTATACACCCAGGTGAGTTTTACGCATTGCCACAATCACCACAATTGTTTAAACAATTGCTAATGATTGCAGGTTTTGACAGATATTATCAAATCGCAAGATGTTTCCGTGACGAGGACTTAAGGGCAAATAGACAACCAGAGTTTACTCAAATAGACTTGGAAATGAGCTATGTTGAAAAAGACGAGGACGTAATGGAACTTGCAGAGGGCTTAATTTGTGAAATATTTAATCAATGCTTAGGTATGGATTTAAAGGTCGGTTCTTTCCGCAAAATTCCTTATGCTGAAGCAATGGAAAACTATGGTAGCGACAAACCAGATACAAGATTTGATTTAAAGATTAAAGACATATCAAAAACAATTGAGGGTACTGAGTTTAGTGTATTTGCTAACACTCTTGCAAATGGTGGCAGTGTACGTGGTATCAATGCAAAAGGTCTTGCTAATCTTACAAGAAAACAAATAGATGCACTTGCTGAATTTGTAAAAGGCTATGGCGTAAAAGGTTTAGCTTGGGTTGCTCTAAAAGCTGAGGGTACCACTTCTTCATTCGCTAAATTTATGACAGATGAGCAAATGAACAATATTTACAAAGCTATGGATGCGGAGCAAGGCGACTTAATTCTTATTATTGCAGACAAAACTCAACTTGTGCTTGATACTCTAGGCGGTTTAAGATGCCATATTGCAGATGTTTACAATTTGTATGACAAGTCTAAATTTGATTTCCTTTGGGTAACAGATTTCCCAATGCTAGAATGGGACGAGGAAGAAGGCAGATTTGTTGCAGTTCACCACCCATTCACATCTTGTAAAGCGGAAGATATTCCACTACTTGAAACAGACCCTGGCAAGGCTAGAGCAAACGCTTACGACTTTGTTATTAATGGTCAAGAGGCTGGCGGTGGTTCAATCCGTATCCACAATGTGAAAATGCAAGAGAAAATGTTTAAATTGCTTGGTATGAGTGAAGAGGATATTAAAAACAGATTTGGCTTCTTTGTAGACGCATTCAAATATGGTGCACCTCCTCACGGCGGTCTTGCATTTGGCTTAGATAGATTGGTAATGTTAGTAACTGGTACTGATAATATAAAAGATGTTATTGCGTTCCCTAAAGTTCAAAATGCGTCTTGCTTAATGTCAGAAGCACCAAGTCCAGTTGAAGATAAGCAATTAAAAGAGCTATTTTTGGATATAAAAATGCCAAAAGACTAATTATATGGAAAATATATTTGACAGAACAAAGTTGCTTATTGGTGAAGATGGATTAAATACATTACAAAATTGTAATGTACTTGTTGTTGGTGTTGGTGGTGTCGGTGGCTATGCGGTAGAAATTCTTACTCGTTGTGGCATTGGTAATTTTACTATTGTTGATGGAGATTCGGTAGATATTACCAATATTAACAGACAAATCATTGCGACAACTTCCACAATTGGCAATGCAAAAGTTCAAGTAATGGCAGATAGAATGAGAGATATTAACCCAAATGTAAATGTTAGAGCGTTAAATTTGCGGTTTAATAGCGATAGTGTTGATTTAGTATTTGATAGACATTACGATTATGTCATAGATGCAATAGATAGTGTAAGCGATAAATTATTACTAATACTAACTGCCAAAAATAAAAATTTAAATATTATTAGTGCTATGGGTGCGGGAAATAGAGTACAACTTAATGATTTTGTAGTTATAGATATATTTAAAACGCAAAACGATAAGCTTGCAAAAAAAATGCGAAAGTTACTTAAAGATAATGGTGTAACAGAACTAGACACAGTAACATCTAACACATTGCCATTACAAACAGATAGCAATGTAATAGGTAGTATTGCATATATGCCACCACTTGCGGGTATTAAACTTGGTGGATATGTGGTAAACAAACTTTTAAAAAATAATTAACAGAGGTATAAAATTATGATGGATTTATCAATTATTAAAAAGAACGACCCAGAATTGTACGAAAGTATGATTAAAGAGCTTGATAGGCAAAGAGGTAATCTTGAGCTTATTGCAAGCGAAAACATTGTTAGCCCAACAGTACTTGCAGCTGCTGGAACTCACTTTACAAATAAGTATGCTGAAGGCTTACCAGGCAAAAGATATTATGGTGGCTGTGTGTATGTTGACGAGGCTGAAAACATTGCTATAGAGCGTGCTAAAAAGCTATTTGGTGCTGATTGTGCAAATGTACAACCTCATAGCGGAGCATCTGCAAATTTAGCTGTATTCTTTGCTGTGCTTGAGCCAGGCGATACAGTTATGGGTATGAATTTAGCTCACGGCGGACATTTATCACACGGAAGCCCAGTAAATATAAGCGGTAAATATTTTAATATTGTACCTTATGGTGTTAATAAAGATACTGGTAAAATTGATTATGAGGAATTGGAAAGAATCGCTTTGGAAACTAAGCCTAAGCTAATTTTAGCTGGTGCAAGTGCATATCCAAGAGCAATTGACTTTGCAAAATTCCGTGAGGTTGCAGACAAAGTTGGTGCAATTTTTATGGTTGATATGGCTCATATCGCTGGTCTAGTAGCTGCTGGTTGCCACGAAAATCCAGTTAAATATGCAGATATTGTTACTACTACAACTCACAAAACTTTAAGAGGCCCTAGAGGTGGTTTGATTTTGTGTAAAGAGGAATATGCAAAAGCAATCAATAAAGCAGTATTCCCAGGTATTCAAGGCGGTCCACTAGAACATATAATCGCTGCAAAAGCTGTTGCATTGAAAGAAGCTATGAGTGAGGAATTTATTGCTTACCAACAACAAGTTGTTAAAAATGCAAAAAAATTAGCTGAGGTATTATTAAGTCGAGGCATCAATCTAGTTAGTGGTGGTACAGATAACCATTTAATGCTACTAGATTTAACAAATAATAATATTACTGGTAAAGAGCTTGAGGCATTGCTTGACGAGGCTCATATCACTGTTAATAAAAATGCTATACCATTTGATACTAAATCACCATTTATCACTTCTGGCGTAAGAATTGGTACTCCAGCAGTTACTACTAGGGGTATGAAACAGGATGAAATGGTTATAATAGGTAATTGCATAGCGGATATAGTTGAAGAAAAAGAAGCTGCTATTAGTAAAGTTTCTAAGATTGTTGGCGACTTATGCAAAAAATTCCCATTGTATGAAAATGATATAATGTAATTTTATAAATTTTAACACAACACAATTGTATTTTTTATCATAAGATTAAATGCAATGAAAATTTACAAAAAAAATTGAAAAAATATTAAAAAAGTATTGACATTCAATAAAATTAGGTTTATAATACAAACAAGATAAAGTTGGAGTATGACTTATGAAAAATATTATCACTGTAAATTATTTTTACTTTTATTTTAACGTTGATAAAATTTTATCAAGGTCGCTTTAGCCTTACTTAAATTTTTAAATTTATCAATTTTAGCGACCTATTAATAGGTCGCTTTTTTTAAGGAGTATTTTATGATTATTATTTTAAAGGATGGAGCAAATCAAGAACAAATCAACTCGTTAGTACAAAACATTACTAATCGTGGTTTGACAGTACACGAAAGCGTTGGTAGCCAATCACACATTTTAGGTGTTATCGGTGACACCTCAAGAGTAGACACACAAACAATTATCAATCTAGAATGTGTAAGCGATGTAAAACGAGTTAGCGAACCTTATAAAGCGGTGAATAGGAAATTTCACCCAGAGGACACTATCGTAGATGTAGCAGGCAGAAAAATTGGTTCTGGATACTTCACAATGATAGCTGGTCCTTGTTCAGTTGAATCAGAAGAGCAAATTATTGAGGTAGCAAAAAGTGTTAAAGCAAGCGGTGCAAGTATGCTACGAGGCGGTGCATATAAACCAAGAACTTCTCCATACGCTTTCCAAGGACTTAAACAAGAGGGTATCAAGTTATTGTTACTAGCTAAAAAGGAAACTGGTTTACCAATTGTTACAGAACTTACAAATATCTCAAATTTAAAATACTTTGATGATGTTGATGTCATTCAAGTAGGTGCTAGAAATATGCAAAACTTTGATATGTTATATGAATTAGGTCATTCAAATAAACCAATTCTTTTAAAGAGAGGATTGTCAAGCACTATTGAGGAGTGGCTTATGAGTGCAGAGTATATTATGAGTGGCGGTAACCAAAATGTTATTTTGTGTGAGCGTGGAATTAGAACTTATGAAACTGCAACAAGAAATACTTTTGATATTAGTGCAGTGCCTATTTTAAAAAGGCTTTCTCACTTACCAGTTATCGTTGACCCAAGCCACGCAACAGGTAAAACTTGGCTTGTAGAGCCTCTTTTAAGAGCAGCAATCGGTGCAGGTAGTGATGGTGCTATGATTGAGGTTCATAACAATCCAAGCTGTGCATTATGTGATGGTGCACAATCAATCACTCCAGATACTTTTGATGAAATTATGAAAGATGTTAAAAAGAGAATTATTTTTGAAGGGAAAAAATTAGTATGAAAGTTGGTTTTATAGGTATAGGTTTAATAGGTGGTTCAATTTTAAAAAGACTTGCAAGTTGTGGTGTTGAGAGTTTTGTATATGACAAAAATGATAGTGTAGTTAATGAAGCTATAACATTAAAAAATGTAGAAAAATTAACAAGTTTTAATAATTTAGATATAATATTATTGTCACTACCACCACAAGCTTGTGAAAATTTTATTAAAGAAAACCATACGAAAATCGGTACTATATTGATTTGTGACGTTTGTGGAGTTAAAAATCATATACAAAATTTAGCGGATAAATTCAAGTTGAATTATTGCGGTATTCACCCAATGGCTGGTAGAGAAGTTGGCGGTTTTGCAAACTCAAAAGAAAACTTGTTTAATGGTGCAAATGTTGTAATCACAACGGAAAATCCACCACAAATTATATATGAAGTTATCCATCTTTTAGGCTTTGGTAAAATTGTTTATTCAAATCCAGATAAGCACGATAAAATTATTAGTTATACTTCGCAATTATGTCATATAGTATCCAATGCCTATGCAAAAAATCCATTAGTGCTAGAATGTGACGGCTTTACTGGCGGTAGCTTTGAGGACTTGACACGTGTCGGCAAAATGGATAGTAATCTATGGGTAGAACTCTTTGATAAAAATAGAGATAATCTAATTTGCGATATTGATACTATTATTAAAGAATTACAAAAGTATTATGATTGCTTAAATAGCGGTGACAACCAAAAATTAAAACAATTGATTGAAGAAGGTAGTAATCTTTTGCAAGAGCAATTAAAGAATAGATTTTGATTAACGTATTGACAAATTGGCAAAAATATAATACAATTAAATTGTAAATGAGGTTATTATGAAAAAGATTATTATCCCAATTATAGCATTGTGTTTAATTTTGGTATTGTGCTTAACTGCTTGTTCAAGTACACTTAAGCCAACTACTATTGCTGACACACTAGAAAAATGGGATAATGCCACAGAAAAAGAGGCTACTGATATTATTAGTATAAAAAACTTTAACTTTGCTAAAGCAATTATTGTTGAAACTGCAACAATCAATTTAAATAGAAAACTAAAGAACGGCATAACAACAATTGATTTTTCAGTAAGTGATTTGAAAGTAAAATTTTCACAATCTGCAAATGTTATGGTCAATTATGCCTTAGGTATGGTGCCTGAACTCAATATTAAAAATATTGAACAATTACAATCTGTTTTAGATAATTTAGAAGAGTTTAAAGGCAATATTACTTTAAGTGAAAATAATACTAAACTTGACTATAGTATAACAACTAAAGTAAATTATCGCACTCCAACTTATGACAAAACGGAAAGTAGTAGTGTAACAATTGATTATAATAAACCTTATGGCAATATTTTAAAACAAGCTATAGCTTTAATTACAAGTCATTATTCTGCAATATTTGAGCCAACTACAGATGGTGCAAAATTTAATCCAGATAAACTTAATAGTTTAATCAAATCAACTATTGAATATATTGCATCTACAGATTCTGATACTAGCGTTAATGATATTAAT
>CAJTZR010000041.1 GCA_910584035.1 uncultured Christensenella sp.
AAATCGACTTTTTGCAAAATTACGACTTTACAAAAAACTAAACAAGGCAAAATTTATTATTTTGCCTTGTTGTTTTTATCAATAAATTTTCAATCTTTCAAGCCAATAGCTGGCTTAAAGCGTAACTTATTAATATCAGCTTTTAAAAATAAAATATATCACGATTTAAAAAGATTAATTATTCAATTAGACTTAAATTTTATTTTAAAACAATAACCATAATCAAAAGTATTAATGTAAGGTTACATAAAAGTTTTTGATAATATGAGAATAAACTTAAATGAAATCTGTCAAAATAAAAAGTTAAAAATATTGTTAAAAAGCATATAAAAATAATAGCTCATTTTTTAATTAAAAACTTAAGTCAATTATAAAATTATACTTAAATAAATACCACCAGCTAAGCTAGTGGTATTGACTTTCATTTTTTTATTTAGTAAATCTCTATTGTAATTTTATTAACTTAAAAATTATATTTTACTTTGTCAATAACTTTTTGTAACTGGATATCTCCTAAACCTAAATGTTTAAAACGATTATATAATTCGTCTAAAAGTTCATTTTCTTGCATATCAATATTTTGCTCAACAAATTGAGTAAGTTCATTATCCTCTTTTGAGTAATCAAGATAGTTTATAACAGCATCCATCATAATATCTGGCAAAATAGTTTCTGGAATTTGTTTATTTATCAAAACAGATTTGTATACTTCATAAAAATCATTAGGTTTAATTTGCACACATTTAATTTCGCTAAAATCATAATCTATTAAATGCAAAGCGATATTACCATCATAATTATTACTATCAAGATATGCAAGTAATGTAATTAAATTCATTTGACAAAACATATCTTCATCAAAGAATAAGTGCAACTCGTCATATTCAAAAGTGAATAATGGAGCAAGCGGATTTATTACTATATCCTCATACTCTTCCACACCAACACCGTGAGTAGTACATCTTTCCAACTCAAACTCACCACTGAAAATATCCTCAGTAGTTTCGCCATCGCACATACCCTCATTAAAAGGCACAATCTCGCCACCTAAATCAATTTTGTTTTCCATAAGGTATGAAAGCATAGCCATACCATTTACAACATTTAATCTCATAAGACCTCAAAGTTTTTAAATTTTTATATTAGCATTTTTCTATTTAAAAAATATCACCATTACAATTTTGTGTGTCTAGCATTTTGGATATTTGACATATCAAAACAAATAAATTATTTAAAAAAATTAATTTGTTAACTTATATCCACTACGACTTTTTACTCCTAAACTAATTAATAGTAAAAAATTAATCATTATCATTAGAATTTTTACTTGCACTATCAATCAAATTTTGATTGCTTTGTTCAACATTTTCTTGCAACTTTTTATCCATATCTAGTTTTGTAGTATCATTAATTAAAGTATTTTTATTTTTCCTAGGAACTTTACCACCAGTTTGCAAATTCCTTTCCATAAAAGCAATGCCAAGATTGATATTCGCACATTTCTCAATCAAATACTGAATTACAAATATCATTGTAAATACAAAGTGACTAATTATATCAAGCATTGTATCAATTAAGCTATTGCGTTGCATTGATTGTCCTGGAATGATATGGTCAACAGTAAACTCATACATTTCCCAAATTGAGGCATATGCCATACTTATACATATAAGCAATAAGATATCTCCACCTTTTGATTTGCCCCAAACTTTAGCTTTCTGGCTAAGAAAAATTGCAATTATACATAAAATGTAACCTAAAACAGCGTGAGTAACTTTATCATACCACCCAAGCATTTCACCCATAATAGGAATGTCTAAACGAAAAACACCAAAGCAACTACCTACAATAACTGAAGCAAACACATATGTAAAGTATATGATATGCAACATTAGCGGAAATCTATAAGCAAAAATCAACTCAACAGCAATAAAAGCAAATGCAAGCAGAATTGCCATAAAACCACTACTAATCCTACTACCTTTTGGTATATGCTCAAAACCAATATTCAAAAAGGCTAAAATAAGCATAACTATACCAAATATAGCAAGTGTACTCTCTAAGCAATACATAATTATTCTTGATTTTTCAATTTTTCTTTCAACGCTATAAATTTGAATTTTATCCATAAACAACCTTGTTTGTCCACATAATGCAGAATTGATTTTGGGTGAATTAAATTATAAGATTGCGGGAGAAACTACTAATAGTAACGCCCGCAAACATAATTTTTTAATTTAACTCTACAAAATAATTGAAACCAATTAACAATAATTTAATTTTGATTATTTGCAAAGAGAATAAGCTGCCTCATCTACAACAACTACTACGTCATTGTGTTTTTGCAAAATACTTGCAGGGCAATTTTCATTAACTTCGCCTTTAATCATTTGATAAACAGCTTTTGCTTTGTTTGCACCATTTGCAACAACCAAAATTTTCTTTGCGTTCATAATATTTGCAATACCCATTGTGATTGCGTGAGTAGGCACTTCGTCTAAGCTTGTAAAGAATCTTGCATTATCTTTTCTAGTTCCCTCCTCAAGTTCTACAATATGAGTTGTGCTATCAAATGGAGTATTAGGTTCATTAAAACCGATATGTCCATTTGCACCAATACCCAATAATTGAATGTCTTGAGGGTTAGCATTTAAAAGTGCTGTATATCTTTCACACTCTTTTGCCATATCTGCAGCTTTACCATTTGGTAAATTTGTATTTTCCTCTTTAATATCTATACCTTTAAACAAGTTGTCATTCATAAAATATACATAACTTTGGTCAGACTCAATACCTAAGCCAACATATTCGTCCAAGTTTACTGAATTAATGTCAGCATAGCTTGTGCCATTAGCTTTGTGGTCCTCAATCATTTTCTTGTAAAGACCAACTGGACTTGAACCAGTAGCAAGACCAATGATTGCGTTTGGCTTGTTTTTAACAACATCTAGCATAACTTTTAGAGCTTGTTCTGCCAATTCGTCTGTATTTTTAGTAACGATAACTTTCATATTACACCTCTTATAATTGATATATACTAGTATATAACATAGTTAGAATAAAGTCAAGAGATAACCTTTTTGTTTAAAAATTATTTTATTTTTGCTCAAAAATCTCTAAAAATTAAAAAATCAACCAACTTTATATTGAAAAAAATTAATATTGAGCAACTTTTACGCTTTCTTGCTTTTAAATTTAATTTGCTTAAAACTAAATAACATTTTTATAATTAGTTAAAACCAATTGTTATCAAATATTTATTATCAAAAAAGTAATATTAATAAACAAATATAAAATATGAAAAAATGACAAATTGTGACAGTTTATTAAAAATGTATCAATTATTAAAAAAATTGGACATAATTCAAAATATATAGCTAATTAATTTAATTTTATATGTCTGTCTGTTGACTTTATTTTATTACTATGTTATTATATAATTAATATACACTAGACAACAAAGACAGTTAATCAACTGTTTGGAGTATAAATGAAAATATTATTTGTAATCGATAAGTTAAATTCGAATAACAACGGCATATCTACATCAACTATTCGATTTGTAAAACATTTAAATGATAATGGTCACGAAGTTCGCATAGTTACTACTGGCGAGCCGAGTGAAAATTTATACATCGTACCTGAAAGACACGTGATGATAGCCACAGAATATGCACATACTCAAGGACTTCTATTTGCAAAAGCAAGCAAAAAAGTTTTGATTGAAGCAATTGGTTGGTGTGACGTAGTACATTTTGTAATGCCTTTCAAAATTTCCAAAGTGGGTGTAAAAATTGCGAAAAAATTAAATAAACCATTTACAGCAGCTTTTCATATTCAAGCAGAAAACGTGACATATAATATTGGATTAGGTAATTCCAAATGTGCTGTTAATTTTGTTTATAAATTCTTTTATAATGGATTTTATAAAAAAGTTAAGCACATACATTGTCCTAGTCAATTTATTGCAAAAGAACTAGCAGAACACGGATACAAAAACGATTTACACGTTATAAGTAATGGCATAAACAGCTGTTTTAAGCCAGATAAGAAGGACAAGCCTGACAACTTAAAAGATAAAATTGTTATAACAATGGTTGGTAGACACAGCATTGAAAAACGTCAAGATATTTTGATTAATGCAGTTTCAAAAAGCAAATATTGCGACAAAATTCAGTTAATTTTTGCTGGCAAAGGACCACGTACTAAATATTATAAAAAACTTGGCAAAAAATTACCTGTAGCACCAATCTTTGCATCTTATACTACAGATAAATTAATTGATGTTTTGCAAACTAGTGACTTATATGTTCACGCAGCTGCGGTAGAAATTGAAGCACTTTCTTGTTTGGAAGCAATGGCGTGCGGACTTGTGCCTATTATTTCTAACAGCGAAACATCTGCTACACAACAATTTGCCCTTACTGAAAACAGCTTATTTAATAATGGTGATAGTTGCGATTTAGCAAATAAAATTGACTATTGGATAGAACACAACGAGGATAAAGAAAAATATTCTAAGCTTTATGCTGAATCAGCTAAAAAATATAGTATTGAATCAAGCATAGCTAAATTTGAGGAAATGCTTAATACAGCGATTGAAGAAAATAAAGCTAAAAAATAATTTACAAACTTTAAAACAATTTTTTACTTATATTCAATGTTTACACTATTAAGTAATTTTCTTGTCATTATAAAAGTTTATTTACTAAACTTACATTATATTTATTTCAAAATGCCACTATTTGTTGATTAATTTAGATAAGATAGTTAATAACTATAGGTCTATTAAGCAAAATTAGTTGGCTTTTTAATTATAAAACTATCAATTAAAGATAAAACATCCCACAATTTGTGGAATGTTTTTTATAATCACTTTTTATTAAGTTACGGCGTTTAAAATTTGTCAATTTGCTCAAATTTAAATTTTATTGCAAATATTTACTACAACCTAAATGTTAGAATAAAGTAACGTTATAAAATTGCATGAGCTAGATTATATTTATTTTAATATGTTTGCAATTTTGATAGATTTATTTATAAATAATAAAATCTATTTATTACTTATTAAAAAGTAAAGTTCCATCTTAAAAACAAATAATAATTTTCTAAATTAGATATATAATAACAAATGCAGAATATTATTACTTTTGTTTTTAATTTATATGCAAACACCAAAATAAATATTTATCTATACCTATCCAATTACTTTTGTTGTTTATAACCTAATTAAGCTGTAGCTTTTTTAAAATTCTCTGGGTCTCGCATTATTCTGTTTAAAGAATCTACATAAGAAGCGTCTCTAAAATTGTAATAAGAACCACCAATTCTGCCCTTTTGCAACATATAATTATCTCCAGTCATACTGCTATCAAAAAGCATTGTTACTGTATAAGTGAATAATACCTCTTGTATTCTCTCACCGCTATAACCATTTGCTAAGTTATCATAACCAGCTATTACTGCTTTTGTGCTTTTCATTTTAAAAATTGCATCTTCAAAGATTTGGCTATTTGCCCAAGGACTAGGCTCAACATTGTTATTATTGATAACAATACTATAATTTTTATATAGTGGCAATGGTCTATTCATAAATACTTGGCTACGTAGAGTATCACCTTTTTTATCCACATTCTTAAAGCTAATAGATGTGATTGTATTTTTGTACCACTCCACAAAAGTATCACTACATTCTACAGAGGTATCAATAAAGTAGAACAAATGTTCTATGCCATTATTCTTATTTACAACACTTATGATATAGTTATACTCATAGCTTTCACCACGCATAACCATACTATACTTAAGTTTGTTATTAGTCAAAATATTTACTATTTGCTTTTTTGACGTATTTCCTTGAACATCAAGTTCACCAATACTAGTTGCCCAAGGTATAGCAAAGTTATCAAAAAACAATGCAGCTTTTTTCATAACCTCACCATTATTTTTACAATTAACAAGATTACCAGTTATTGCAATAAAGTCTGGATTTCTAGTATTTACCATATCTTCAATCATACGCATACGAATATCATCAGCTGCTGTGCCATCAAACCTAATATCGGATAAAATTAATGTATCTAATTCTGTATATTCGTTCATTGCCAATAGTTTTTTTTCAACTTTTGTACAGCCTATTAATACTGTAACCAAAAGTAATGATAATAATAAAATTGTAATAATTTTCTTTTTCATAAATCACCAATTTAAAATAGTTTAATAAAGTATTTTGCAAGTAATTAAAATAACATAGGCATTAAAATTGCAATTTCAAATCAAAATAAACTGCCAATAAAATTACTCGACATTTTACAACAATAATAGTCAATATTGATTATTACCATTGCAATAATATATTTTACATTATAATAAATATATTTTAACATTATATTATTAAAAAATCAATAGAAAAATAATAATTATACCAATTAATGGAAAAATTATAGAATTTTTGGCAAAACTTGACTATTTATATTAAGATATGATATAATTAATTGATTATCAAGTATACCGAGGTGTATATGAACAGAATTTATATTTTACTTTCTTCAACAAACACAAATCTAGCTAGAGGCATTAGGTTTTGTACTGGAACAGAATTTTCTCATACATCGCTTATTTTAGATAATAATTTTGAGGAAATGTATAGTTTTTCAAGGAAATATACTAACAACCCTTTTGTTGGCAGATTCAAAAAGGAGTCATTCGACACTGGCATATTCGCAAAATCTAAAGATTGCTTGTGCCAACTTTACACAACTCAAATTACTGACGAACAGCTTGAGAAAATATATGAAAAGATTACGTTTTTCCTTAATAGTAAAAAGGTATTCAAGTTTAACAACCTAGGTTTATTTGCTTGTTGGTTTAAGATTATTTTTCCACGCAAGTACAAACGTGTATGCTCTCAATTTGTATCAGAATGTTTGACTTACGCTTGTCCAGAAATTATACTACCAAAGCATTACTGGATAATGCAACCAGAGGACTTTAAGTTTGTTAAAAATATTGACTTAATTTATCGTGGTAATATGAGAGATATTCCAATCGGTCTTACTGACGAGGAAATAAAAGAACAAATTGAGAAATATAAAGATTATAATCCAATGGAATTTAGCAATAATAAAAAGAGGAAAAAATGAGATTAGATAAGTTTTTAAAGGTAAGCCGAGTTATTAAAAGACGCACTGTTGCGGCAGAAGCTTGCAGTGGTGGCAGAGTTTCTATTAATGACAAAGTTTGCAAGCCAAGTGCCAATGTCAAGGTTGGTGACATTATAAAAGTAGCTTTCGGCGACAACATTTTTACCTTTAAAGTACTAAAGACTGACGAGGTTACAAAAAAGGAAAATGCTAACCTTATGTATGAAATATTAGGTGGCAATGATGAAAGTTAATGTTATATTGCCTTGTGGTGGCAGTGGTAGCCGTACTGGACTAAAAATCAACAAATTACTTGCGAAAATCGGTACTAAAAGTGTAATTTGCCAAACTACAAGTAAATTTTATCATTTAGAATGTGTACAAAAAATCATTTTACCAGTGCAAAAAAGTGAGCTTGACGATTTTAAAATTGAGCTTAAAGATTTTGAAAAAAAAGTAGTGTTTTGCAATGGTGGTGACACTCGTACACAAAGTATAAAAAACGCACTTGAACTTGCTAGTGATTGTGATGTTATCTCCATACACGATGGAGCAAGACCATTTGTAACAGAAAAAATTATACTAGATAGTTTTGACAAGGCTTATCAGTTTGGCAGTGGTATTAGTGGATACCCTACCACAGATACAATAGCTATAGTACAGAATGGCAAAATCACATCTCACCCAGATAGACAAAATGTGTACAACTTACAAACACCTCAATCTTTTAAATGTAAGGAAATTATAAAAGCTTATAGTATGATTGAGCAAGGAGAGTCGTTTACTGACGATTCAAGTGTTTACACAAAATTTATCTCACCTTGCACAATAAGCCTTGGTGATAGCTTAAACAAAAAAATCACATTTAAAGAAGATTTATTAAATGTTAATAATTGCTATATTGGTGTCGGCTATGATACTCACCAACTTGTAGAGGGGCGTGACCTTATACTTGGCGGTATTAAAATAGAACACAATAAAGGATTACTTGGACATTCAGATGCAGATGTGCTTACTCACGCAATAATGGACTCAATCTTTGGTGCGTGTGACGAAAGGGATATTGGTTACCACTTCCCTGACACAGACCAAAAATACAAAGGGATAAGTAGCATTAAATTACTTAAGGAATGTCTTGCAATTATCCGTAATAAGGGGTTTGAAATTCAAAATATAAACGCAGTAATAATGTGTCAAAAACCTAAACTTGCAAAGATAATTCCAGAAATTTGCCAAAATTTGGCTAAAATCATACAGATTCCAACTGACAAGATAAGTATATCCGCAACGACTACAGAAGGGTTAGGTTTTGTTGGTAGAGAGGAAGGAATTGCCACTCATTGCAATTGTATTTGCTATAAAGTGAAATAGTGCAATTTTATTGCTATTCAAAATTATTTTGTTATAAAGTAAACTAGTAGAACTTTTTATTCAGCCTTGAAAGATAATTATTAAAGTTAATTAGTAATAAATTTTAATCAGCATCAAAAGTTAATTTGTTATAAAATTTATCGGCATTGAAAGTTAATTTGTTTAAATTAATTAGTAGTTAATTTTAATCGGCATTTACAATTGTTTTTATTGTATCTAGTTTTTTAAAAAACTAACAATGAACTTGAAAAACAAATTATTTGTAATCAGTTTGAATAGTAACTATACAAACAAATAATATTTTGTTTATATGCAAGCAACGAATTCATTAATTTTTTCTCTTAAAAAATATTACAAAAACATTGTACGAGCAACTATCGTAATTTACAAAAATAAACTTTTGTTAGCAAATGAAATAAGCTAGGTTATAGCACCACATAAGATAATAAAACTAAGTATTTTCCGTTTCGGGGGAGCACAATATGCTAAAAACTTATTTAGAAAACTTGGAAAAAGAGCTTAAAGAGCAAAACTATTTTGATGTAGAAGATGCTTTAAGGCAAACTAACAACCAAATAAGACGACTTAAAAAAATCGGTAAGAGCGAGGATGAAATTATTGAGGAACTTGGACCGATTCAAAACTATATTGATAATTTATATGTTGACAACTGCCCTAAATCTAAAAATGAAATTTTAATGAATGACATTATATTTTGGGGTGTAGCTACACCAGTTGCTATTCTATGCACAATTGCAATGATTTTTATTGCTATTCTATGTGGTATAAGCAGTGCTATGTATATTGTAAAATGTTGGATAGACCCAGTATTTACTACTGTTGGAATGAAAATAGGTGGTTTTGTGCTTTCCATTTGTGGACTTGTGATGTTTGCCTTAACTGGCTTATTAACTTATAAAATTGCTCTTAAAATGCGTTATGGTATTTTACGTCATTTAAGACTTAAAAAATATAGTATGCAAAAGATTGCTGACGGCGATTTTGCTGATGATGACGAAGATTGATATTATGAATTTAACTATAAGACCAATTATAAAAAGCGATTATGATGAATATATACAAATGGCAAAAGACTTTTATAGTATGCCTTGTTGTGACCATAATGTTGATAGCTCCCACTTTGAAAACGCTTTTAGCTATTGCTTGACGGAAATTGACTATTCCAAACTTTTCATTTTGGAATGTGATAGCATAATTATTGGATATGGCAACATATCTTTTACCTACTCTATTGAGGCAGGCGGAAATGTCATTTTCCTTGAGGAACTTTACATTAAACAAGAATATCGCAATAAGGGAATTGGTAAAAAATATTTTGAGTTTATCCATAAAAACTTTCCAGCCAAACGATATCGCTTAGAGGTAACACGCTGTAATGAAAAAGCAATTGCATTGTATAAAAGTTTGGGATATGAAAAACTTGACTATATTCAAATGATAAAAGAATAATAATTTAATAAAAAATAAGATTGCATTTAAATACAATTTATATAAAACTGATAAGTTTTATTTTTTACTTTTGGGTTGTAAGTACAAAGTATCATATTAAATGCTGAATATTTACTACTGTTAAATTCAACAATTTGACATATTAAAATTAACTTTACAATATATTGTATTTTTAAAAATCAATACTTGTGGTGCAGATTACTTTTACTTATATCCCACACATATTGCCCTTGATAAAATATTCAAAATACCCCTTACCTTTAATCTCAAATATAAATAATTTAATAAAATAGTAAAAATAGTGCCGATTTTCAGCACTATTTTTTGTTTTTTACTATTTATTTTAGTTTGCATATATCAATTATATTTATTGCAAATAATAACAATTTTTATCATTAAAACTATCAATTTACTATAAATGGTTTTTTAACTTTAACAATTATTTATTGCCTTTCCACCAAGTTGGAAAATATCTTTGCAAGGTATTTTCTATTCCGTTAGCAACGGCAATACCTTTTTCATCCATCAACTTATCGCAAGTTAATCTAAATACCATTACTCCACCACAACCGCTGAATATTGCCAAAGCGGTTTTGTCTCCCGCTAATGCTGGTGAACAATATGCACTATCATAGTATGTTTGCTTTCCACAATCAACTCTTTCAAATATGCTATCAAAATACATATTAGGTCTATCCACCTCTTTCCACGCAGGCCAATAACTTGCGTGATTAATTGGTCTACCATAAGACGGAATACCTATATTTATCTTACTTTTTGTAGCACCATTTTTAACAAATCTTGCAATACCTAATTGTGCATTATAAATAGTTGATTGAATTCCCTCACTATTAAAGTCGTCATAAGCCATATATTGAATTTGGTCAATTATATCCATAGTTTCTTGGTTCATACCCAATGCCCAAGCTGATAACGCTGCAGAAATGATTGCATCTGGTTTAACGGCATTCATTTTGTCGTGAAGTTCTTTCATAAAAATATCATAGCAAGCCCAGTCATCTTTATTTTGCGGATATTCCCAATCAATATCCAAGCCGTCCAAACCATATCCCGAAATAAATGTCTCCACCATTTTATTAGCAATATTTGTATGACTTGCGTGCATAATTGTATTAACACCGCCGTGACTGCCACCAGCACCATCTGCCAATGCTGTCACAATTATTCTTACTTTATGAGGATTAGTTTTCATCGCAACAAGTTTTTTAATTGCATCAAGTTCTCTCTCAAAATACTGCTTTCCAGTTAAGCCATCCTTTCCCTCATTTTTAAAAATCAAGTTACCTTGTTCATCCCAAGCAACAACATCAAAAACAATTACTGTATTGTAAACGTCATAATATCTTGCAAATGTTTTTGCGTATTGCTCCCCTTTTGCAAGTACTTCTGAAGGCTTTTCTGTATCTATTCTTTGATAAACCGTTGTATTAAAAGTATCGCCTTTATCCGAATTCAAGTTATAAAGTTTTATGCTTTTTACTTTTGCATACTTGTCTTTCATATTAAATTTTTCAATGCTAAGTCTTAAATTCTCCGTTTCAACACTATCAAAAGATATGATACGTTGTTTTTCCATTTTCTCGCTTGCATAAATTGTCTGCCATTCCCCACCAAATTTTGCTTGCAATCTAAAATATCTAATCTCACTGCCAACCTCATCAATCACAGCAGTATTGAATGTCTTTTTACCATTTAACTTAAACTCTACATTTGCGTAAAGATTTTTATTTAACGGCGTCCAACATTTGCTGTTGTCGGAAAGCATATTCTCTGCATCTGGTTTTTCCTTGTCAATCAAGCTTTCGGAAACTATAGTCGCTCCATTCATTAAGTTTTCACCAGTAATTTCCAAATCTTGTATTACCAATTTATTTGAGCAACCAGCAAAACTGATACCCAAAACCACAACTAAGATTGATACCGCAATTAAGATTAAACTTTTTTTCATACTACCTCACAATTCCCTTTTACTATTAATTGATTTTATTCCCCTTAAAAATAGATTACTCAATTCCAATTACTCTTGTTAATAATTTATTCCCTATGCCTAAACTCCATAAACTAACTTTTTTCCATACAAGTTACTACAATAAAAATATTTTAACTAACTAAAGCATTATATTAAAAATATTTTAAATTATAAAAAACTATCGCAAAACACCTAGAATTACTTT
This sequence comes from uncultured Christensenella sp., assembly GCA_910584035.1. Taxonomy (GTDB): domain Bacteria; phylum Bacillota; class Clostridia; order Christensenellales; family UBA3700; genus MGBC100798. The sequence goes on from CAJTZR010000041.1 coordinate 12,179, forward strand.
GTAGTGGCAAATATTTTTTCAAATAGTGCAAATTTGATATAGCCAAATAACCTTACAAACTTTTGCACAAATTTACTCTGTGTCAAATTTAATAAAACACAACTTTAATTATTAAATATTATCTATTCAAGTGTTACATTTACTATTTTACCATATAACTCCAAACAAAAACAAGGCTTTAAGATAAATAATAAATTAATTCAATAACAAAAAACTCTTTTATATTCTATTATTTTTAGCAATTTGTACAATAAAGAAACAGCAACTCTTTTTAGAGTTGCTTGCTTAATAACACTATATTTAAATTAAATGACTTTTAAAATTAATAAAAATTGCTTATATCATCCGTTCCACATACAACATTCCACAAAATGTTTGCGTCTGAATTACTTACTTTACCTCTGTTTACTATAAGCATTGACATTTTAAGCTCTGGTCTATTCACATATTCCTCAAATGTCATATCCTCACTACTTGAATTTATAATACGTCTAAGTAATGTTACATCTGCTGAATTTATCTTTCCGTCACCAGTTAAGTCACCAAGTACAGATAACTTAATACTCTCAATAATTGCACCCGTTGATTGTGAGCAAACTTTCATTTCCCAACCCGTAGCTATTGGATACTTATCCCCATTATTTATATCAATATTTGAACTGGCATTTCCTAAATCAAATACTAAGTTACCTCTATTGTCATAAAGTTTTATTGTATTGGCAGGTATTTTAGTATTTGTAATAAATTCAGTAATTGATGTGCTAGGCAAAATGTTGCCAAGTACCAAACTACCACCATTCAATACCTTACTTATATCATAATCATTCACGCCGTGATACAAACTACTTTCTTTATAACTTTTACGGATATTATTTTCCACATAGACAAAATCATATTTATCTGGAGTTAAAGTTTTACCAATATAAATTTCATTATCGTATAAATACATTACATTGCCGACTTTTTCTGTGCAAAAATACTCATTTGGATTAGTATCTCCATAATTTAAACCATAGCCATTAGTTAATGGTGTGCCGTCACTATAATCATCTGCCATATTTATAACGATTTTTTCGCCTATAAACTCGCAATTAGCCCCCAAACCAATTTTACCATTTTTTAGCAAATAAAAATCACTTTTAACGTCACCAATAATATTACCATTTATATCATTAATGCCAGTCAATGTCACAGTCGCATTTACACCGCCACTAATCACTATCCCACCACCATAGTTATTGCCATTATTCGCAAATTGATTATTTTTCATTGTAAGATTATGAATATTCAATTTTGTCTTACCAGCAACATTAATTCCACCAACGCCTTGAGTTTTTTGCCCCAATAAAATATTGTTTTCTATAATTGTGTTATTAATCTCAATAGTTGAATTGCTAGTAGTACCAACTAAATTAATAACATATCCATCTTTTATAGTGTTATTTGCTATAATAATATCATTATAACTAATATTATCTGCAATAGTAATTAGCTGTTTATTTGCAAAATTATTATACAATATCCCACTATTAAATTTAATTACTCCTTCTTGTACCTCTGAAATTACAGAAGAGTCATTATCATTATTGTAACCTGCTACTGGTCCATTATCAAAAAATACTACATTATTCAATTCCATATATGCTTTTCGTAAAGAATATGCACCACTACCAGTATTAGAAGTTCTATTGTTATATATCATACAATTGTTTACTATAACACTTGCAAATTCTCCATCAGCACACACTCCGCCAGCACTATTTGAATCGCCAGCACCTGTTAGACCACCACTATTCATATACAACATTTTTTCTGGTGACATTTCATACATTTCAAGCACCTTATCATAGTCAAACTTGCTATCATAAATATTCAATATTCCAAAAGAACATATAACACAACCACTTGTCACTCTAGAACCAATTGGCATATTTCTATTTAACTTATGACCATTTAAATCAATTGTAATTTTGCAATCCATTGGCACACTTATTCTGCCAGCATTAAAACCAATAGCACTTAATTTTTCACTTTCTGTAATATCCAACATTGCAAAAGTTGTTCTATATTCTGTCGACCAATTTATATCCTCTTGAGCTACCCAGTCAGTCATTAATTTTACCTTGATATGTTTCTTGCCACCATCTGCTTTTGATTTTTTTATAGCATCCGCCCATTTATATGCTTGCTCACTACAAGTAACACCATCAAGCAAAACTTCCTCTACTACATCACTCTCATCTATTTCACTTGCATTGTTAATTCCACTATTCAAATCAGCAGTATTACTTTTAGCATTGTTAAGCATAGAATTAGTGCCAATACTAGCAACGCTATTAACACTTAAACAACCAATTGCCATAAGACAAATAATGGCTACTGCTAAAAAGATTATTCCTACTCTTTTTATGTTTTTTATCATAGCAAAAACCTCCTATTTTCGCATACATAGAATACATATATCTATGTACTTAAATAAGCCTTTTCGGCTATGCTTTTGTAAGATTTTTGTTAACTTTATTTATGC
>CAJTZR010000042.1 GCA_910584035.1 uncultured Christensenella sp.
TACAAGACAGAGCGTGACACTTTTGAGAAAGTTATGGACATTATAAAAGATATACGTAACTTGAGAGTGGAAATGAATGTTAAGCCATCTCAAAAAGTTGATTTGATTATCGCTCCAGCAATTGATATTAAGGTTATTGAAAACATTATTCCATATGTAATTAAAATGGCAAATATCGGCAATATTAGTTATGTTAAGGATAAACAAGAGGTTACTGAAAAGGTTAGCGTAATTATCAGCGATTTTGGTGATGTATTAGTTCCACTTGGCAATTTGGTAGATAATGAGAAAGAAATTGCAAGGTTGCAAAAGGAGCTTGACGATACAAATAGCGAAATTGAACGTGCAAACAAAATGTTGAACAATCAAGGCTTTATTGCAAGAGCACCTCGTCAGTTGGTTGATAAGGAAAAAGAGAAACTTGCAAATTATACAGCCTTAAAGAACAAGATTACTAGTCAAATAGAAGAGTTGAAAAATGCGTAAGTATAAATATTTATTTTGGGATTTTGACGGAACGATTGTAGATTCCTTTGAAGGGTGTAGCTTTGCTTTTGGTAAGGTGTTTGAGCATTATGGCTTGAACATTCCGCCAGAGGATAGAAAACAATATATTGGACCACCACTTAAAGATACTTTTACAGAAATGTTTGGTGAAACTGTTGAGCCAGAGGCACGTGAACTTTATAGAGAATACTATATTAATCAAGGCGGACAAAATATGTGCAAGCTATTTGATGGTATGGAAAATGTGCTTGATAAAATCAAAAGCTTTGGATATAAAATGTATATTGCCACAAGTAAACGTGAGGACATAGCGGCAGAAATGCTTAAAGAGTTTGGCGTACTTAAATGTTTTGATGGTGTGTTTGGCACTGTTGAAAGTGAGGGCAGAGTAGATAAAAAAGATATTCTTGCATATGCTGTAAAATGCTCAGGTGCGAAACTTAACGACTGCTTAATGATTGGTGATTCCATTTACGATGCAAGAGCTGCAAAAGAGGTTGGTATTGATTGCTTGGCTGTGGCTTATGGCTTTGGTAATGTGGAAAATATGTCGAAAATCGGTACTATTTTGACTTTGGACACTCCAGAACAACTTGTTAGTGTGTTTGCTAATTAAAAAAATAATAACAAAAATTTTGATTGAAAGGAGAGAATTATGCGATTTGCTAGATTAGCGTTACAATATCTACGTAAAAATTTTTGGTATCTGGCATTAGCTACATTAGTGCCTTCTGTAGTTATGGGACTTCTTACAGAGCCTTGTACTATGATAAGATTATTTGCACATTTTGACCAAAGTAAATTGGTTACTTTTGCTGATGTCTTTTTTGCAATAAGCGAATTAAATTGGATATCTCTATTGATAGGTATTGCGGCTGTATTAATATTTAGTGTATTTTTCAGTATAGTTTGTGGACTTGAGTCAAAACATATGCGTTGGGGTATTCTTTCAGGTAAAGGCTTATCAAAGAGAATAAATAATAACTTTTTACCAGTTATTAAAATAATGCTTGTATTTTTGTTTATAATGGAACTTTATGCTGTAATCTGCACATTATTTACATTCTTGTGGGTTAAAGTTATAAGAAAAACTGTTGTCGCTTTGACATTAACTATAATATTTAATGTAGCATTCTTTTTGGTAATGTTGTTTGCAATGATTTTATTAAGTTTGACATTGCCAATAATGTCAGTTAGAGGTTTGAACTTGCGTAAAGCCATTGCGGAATCTGTTTCTTTGATGAAAGGAAAGTTCTTCAGAATGTTGTTTGCCGTTGTTGTTCCAATGCTTATTCCATATGTAGTTATGGCAGTGCTTGCCGCTTTCGATTTTTGGTGGCGTAAGATTATAAATATTTTCTTGTTTGTTTATGTATTCTCTTATTATATTACATTGATGTATACATCATTTATGGATATTGAGGATATTGACAGAGAGGACTTGAAAAACAAATATTTGAAGATGGTGGAGGAATAATATGCTAGTAAAACATTCTTTATCTATATCCGTATCGAGGTTTTCGTTATTTTACAAATTTTTGCTGTATATTAGTGTTGTAATGTTGATATTTGCAGCAATTTCAATAAGTTCTTTGTATTATATTATGAAGCCTATTATTTCTGGCATACAAGATATGCAATTTTTCCAACATATTCGTGAGGCATTTTCATCTTATTTTAGCGGTGATTTAAGCGTGCAAAATTCCGCTTTTGCAGTGCTTGGTGAAGATTTTGCTAAAATTTCAGAGGTCTTTGCAACAAACAGAGACAATGTAATTGGTGCATTATGTGCTTTAGTTGCTTTTGTATTTTTGGGTAAGTTTTTAATTACAATTGGTCACTATTCTACATCTGATGTTTTAAACAACTTTATGAATAGTAACAGCAAGTATGGTTTTACCTCAAACTTGATTGCTAATATCAAAAAGGCAGTTGCTTATAGTTTTGTTGATACTTTGATTTATATTCCATTTATGTTATTAGTCGGCGTGTTATTCTATTTTATCATTTGGGGTGTAGGTAAACTTTCAATTCTTTTTGCATTGAGCTTTGCTATTGTAGTGGCACTTGTGTTAATTGCTTTAAAGCGTTCCGTATTTGCGATGTGGCTACCAACTTATATCAATGAGGAACTTGGCATATTTAAAAGTTTACAAAAAGCTATCATTACAAATAAAGATTTGATTGTAAAAAATTGGGGTTTGTTTACTGGTGTTAATTTTGCAACTTATATGCTTACAATTTTATTAGGCTTTTTAACTTTTGGGTTCGGCTTTATAATGGCAATTAGTTTGTTTAATATATTCTATATGAGTATTGGACTTGTTATTTACTATCGCAGAAATGAGAGAAAATACTATATTGATGCGGAAACTGTTATTGATAGTAAACATTCAATTAAGTCTGTTTATTAATAGTAAAAGGCATTTTACAATCTTTTAGGAAATATTTTACATTAAAATTTAAAAAGGGTATTGTAATTGTGGGGTAAGTGTGTTATACTATGAATGTAGGATAACTGCAATGCTAGAGATAAAATTGTCTTTGTAACCACAATTATTATAAGGGATTGCGAGTTGTGATACACAATGTCACGCCCTCGACCTTTTAGGTTATGGCAGGGGAAGACAGCGGTATCAGGTAGCTAACCCACCTCGACTTACGAGGTTTTCAAAAAGTTTTGTTTCGGCAAAGTGGTACTACACGCTGTATGCGTTTTTTGGGATATATCATTTTTGATATATCCCTACTTTTTTTATTGTTTTATTTAGAGTTTAATTACTAAGATATTTGTTTTATATACTTAGCTTTTTATGTATCGTAAGCTAAATTATCTTTAATATTAATATTTGCTAGTATTTTTTATATTGTGTTTTTATAATAAATTATTATAAATTTTTATTTTATGTAGTGTAAATTAATTTTTTATAGATGGTTTTTATTCTATCCATTGTGAGATAAATTAATTTTTATATATATATTTGTTAATAGTTTGTATCACTCTATTGCAATGTAAGTTGAGTTTTATTTTATGTGCTATTAAATTTTTTTCTTGCTGTGAGTTGATTTTTTTTTATAATTTTTTGTGGTTAAGTTTTTTATATTAAGCATTCCAAAGTAATTTAATAAAAGTAACTTAATATTAATTTTTATGTGCTAATAAATTTTATTTTACTTTTTGATAGGTTTTATATGTGTTAAGCGATAAATTAAAATAAATATTTTATGTGTTTTGAGTTTTTATTATATGTGCGATAACTATTTAGAGGTAGCTTGCAGTAAGTTGTATTCCAAATTGAATACTAATTATTATTGCAATCTTGCAAAAGTATAGCTGTTAGAATTGACATAAAATCTTGAAATTTTTGCTGGGGTAAATTTTTAGTTAAATTAGTATTAAATCGCATATTATATATTTATATAAATTTTTAAGTCGAATTATTTCTATCTATAAAATAAAATCACAAATATTATTATTGAACAAATTGTAATTTATAGTTATAATTTGCTTTTTTTTGCCATAAATTGTAATACAAGTTAAATTTTTGTTAAAGAATTTATCCATACGACAAAATATGACAAAAGCTCCTAAAATTAGTTATCATAAATAAGTATAATTAAATATGTAGCTGTCAATCTGGGTAAGGTTTAACTTTGAAAGACATAATCGCAAAGATTTTGTGGCACTACAGATTTAAAATAAAACACTAACGACTTTTAGAGTAAAAATAATTATGAGGGTGAGGCGTGTGTTTTATTCATTTAAAATCAAATCAGTATACAAAATTCTTGTAACATTATGCATAATTGCAGCGTTGACTGCGTGCATATTTATGGTAAATAACAGCACAATTATGACGGCGGGTTCAAATAGAAAATTGCCAGTTTATAGAGTTGACACGGGTGAGAACAAAGTTGTTGCTTTGTCATTTGATGCGGCTTGGGGTGCAGATAAAACGGGTGGCATAATTGACATTTTAAATAAATATAATATAAAAGCGACATTCTTTCTTGTAGGCTTTTGGGTAGATAAATATGAGGACGAAGTTAAAAAGATTGCCGAAAATGGTTTTGATATAGGAAATCATAGTAATAACCACTTGAAAATGTCAACACTGCAAAATCAGTCTATTATTGACGAGATTGAGTATGTAAATAAAAAAGTTGAAACTTTAACTGGAAAACGTCCATATGTATTTAGAGCACCTTTTGGTGATTATAATAATAGATTGATTGAAAATGTAACAAATTTAAATATGCAAGCTGTGCAATGGAGCATTGATACTCTTGATTGGAAAGGTTTGCAAGCAGATGAGATTTTAAATAGAGTGAAAAGTAAAGCGTCTTATGGGGATATAATCTTGTTTCATAACAATTCCGACCACGTGTTAGATGCGTTGCCAAAAGTAATTGAATACTTATTGGAAAATGGCTATACTTTTCAAACAGTAAGTGAATTAGTATATAAAAGTGGCTTTACCATCGATGTAAACGGTGTTCAGCATAAAGAAAAATAAATTATGGGAGATATTTTGTAATGAATTACGAACAGATGAGCAACAACAAATTGGCAATTACAGGTAAGATTTTGGAAGTACCAGTATTTTCTCACGAAGTATTTGGTGAAGGTTTTTATGAAACTAAAATTGAGGTTAAAAGACTTAGTGAGCAAGTAGATATTTTACCAATAACAATATCCGAAAGACTTATTATCGAACACGATATTAAAGTAGGGGACATTATATCTGTAAGTGGACAATTTAGGTCTTACAACAAGTTGGTTGATGATAAAAGTAGACTAATGTTAACAGTCTTTGTTAGAGAAATCCTTGATGATGAGCAAATGATAAGTGGCAACAATATTGATATAGTAGGTTATATCTGCAAACCGCCAGTTTATAGAACAACACCATTTAAAAGAGAGATTTGCGATGTTTTATTAGCTGTAAACAGAGCATATAATAAGAGTGATTATATCCCTTGTATTACTTGGGGACGTAATGCAAGATACATAAAAAATTTGCCAGTTGGTACAAGAATAAGTTTATCTGGCAGAATTCAAAGCAGAGTTTATCAAAAGACTTGCAGTGATGGCAGTGTGGAGGATAGAACAGCTTACGAGGTTTCAGTAAGCAAAATTGCTTTGAATACAATGCACGACAATATAGAATATGAGGAAATAATGTAATACATCAAAAACTAATTGCTTCACTTAAGGAAGCAATTTTTTTGTATTGACTTTATTTATAAATTATTGTATAATAAAAACTAACAGAAGTAAATTTTGACTTGCATTAAAATTTTATTTGCTAGTGCAATATGCTTGGCTTGTAAGTACTTATCATTTAATTAGAATAGTACTACAAAAATAACTATTTGTGTGCCTATTGTGGCAAGCACAAATAACTTATTGAGGTATATTGACAGCTTTTGATAAAAAATAATATCTTTAATTTTTAATTTAGGAAATGTAATGAAACTAGATAAAGCCAGAATATTTAAAGTGGGAATAGCGTTTGTAATTGTTATGCTTTTTTGGGAAGTATATGATTTTGCTGTACCTATTTTATTGGATAGAACGTATGGTTTATCCGCAACTTGGCGTGGCTTTATAATGGGCTTGGATAATATTTTAGCAATTGTACTTTTGCCCTTTTTTGGTAGCTTATCAGATAAATCAAAAGGTAAGGTATTTGGTAGACGTACCCCCTTTATTGTTATAGGAACTTTGCTTGCGGGAATTCTAGTAATTTTGTTAATCGGCATTGAAAATGCGGAATTTAATAAGCTAGTAGATGATGGCGTTAAAAGCATTGATACATTAGTTTCCAAAGGCTATCTTGATAGCAAATATCTTGACCCAATTTATCAAAATATTACTGCTGAAAATGTGTTGTTTGAGCAATTTAGTATCGATTTTCATTCGGCTCAAGTAAAAATGGCACTTGCAAATACTATTGCACATCCAACTTCAATTGCACTATTTATAACTGTATTGTTTGTGCTTTTAGTAACAATGTCTGCATTCCGTGCTCCAGTGGTTGCATTAATGCCAGATGTCACTGTAAAGCCACTGCGTTCTGGTGCGAATGCAATAATGAATTTTATGGGTGGTATAGGTGGCTTTATCTCTATTGGACTATATAGTTTATTTGCACCTGACTATGGCTCTTTTATAACATTGTTTTTATTGCTAGTGATGTTTATGTATGTCTTGCTTGCAATCTATATGCTACTTGTAAACGAAAATAAATTTGTTAAGCTACGTTATGAGGAAGAAGCAAAATGGAATGTCATTGACGAGGAAGAACTTTCTGGTGAAGAAAAACTTTCTAAACCAAAGCTAATTAGCTTGTTGTTAATACTTGCATCTATTTTCTTTTGGTTTATGGGATACAATGCTGTAAGGTCGCATTTGTCAGTATATGTTACAGATAAATTGCTAATGAGTTCCTCTGGCGTTGGACTAATAAATTTTGCTAATGGCTTAGGCGGTGCGTTGGCTCTTATCCCTGTTGGGCTTTTGTCTGGCAAAATTGGCAGAAAAAAGTCAACTTTAATAGGTTTTGCCTTGGCTAGTGTCGCCTTTTTCCCTTGTCTGTTTGTAACTGCTAAAACTAATTATATTGTTGGTATATGTTTTGTACTTGCGGGCATAGGTTTAATTATAGTAAATGTAAACACTTTGCCAATGGTTTGCGAAATGTCAAAAGGTAGTAATGTGGGTAAGTATACTGGTTATTACTATGTTGCATCAATGTCAGCACAAGCTGTAGCTCCATTCTTTGCGGGTTTGTTTATGGATAAAATAGGTGATAACGTAATGTTTGCTTTTGCATCTATTTGCATACTGCTTGCATTTATTGTTATGCTATTTGTAAAACACGGGGATAACAAACCAACTAAAGAGGAAATAAAGTCTAATATTATGGATATTTAATAATAAAACAATCAAAAATCGGTACTAAAAAGATTTTTATTGATAAGCAATTTAAGTTTGTAAAAAGTAAAAACAAATATATTTTGTAAGGAGAAAATTATGATATCAATTATTCCAAGACCATTAAAGTTAGTAGAAATGTCTGGGGAATTTAAATATACTTTTTCTACTAAAATAGGTGGTGAGTTTGAAAAAACAAAAATGCAACTGCTTGAAATTTTTTCAAAAAGTGGCGTTGAGGCTAGTGTTGTAAGTGGAAATGGCGACATTAACTTTGTAATGAATAACACCCTTGATAAAGAGGGATACATTTTAAATGTTGCAGAAAATCAAATCACTATTTACGCAAGTAGCGAAGCGGGTGCTTTTTACGCAGTGCAAACTTTAAGGCAAATTTGCAGTGTAGATACTTTAAGAGGTGTAAGTGATGTTAGTATACCTTGTTGCGATATAGAGGATAAGCCACGATTTAAACGAAGAGCATTTATGCTTGATATAGCAAGACATTTTTCAACTATGGATACTATTAAAGAGTGTTTGGATATGATGGCATTAAATAAGCTTAATGTATTCCATTGGCACTTGACAGATGACCAAGGTTGGCGTATTGAAATTAAAAAATATCCATTACTTACTCAAAGAGGTGCTGTAAGAAAAGCTACTATGCTTGCTGGCGGAGTTATGGAAGAAAAAGAGTATGGTGATGGTTTGTATTACACTCAAGAACAAGTTAAAGAGGTTATTGAATATGCAAAGAATTTACATATTGAGGTAATGCCAGAGATAGATATGCCTGGGCATTTGGTCGCAGCTATACATTGTTATCCAGAATTGTCTTGTGAAGGCAAGCAGATTGATGTATTCCCTCGTTGGGGTATTTTGGATGATATTGGTTGCGTAGGTGGCGATAAGTTAATGCCATTTGTTAAAGATATTATTGATGAACTAGCAGAGTTGTTCCCTTATGAGTATTTCCATATCGGTGGTGATGAAGTTCCAAAGAAAAAATGGAAATCTTGTCCTAAATGTCAAGCAAAAATCAAGGAGCTTGGCTTAAAAGGTGAGGAAGAGTTGCAAGGTTGGTTCAATAATCAAATTTTGGAATATTTAAAGACTAAAAATAAATATATGATAGGTTGGAATGAAATTTTGAGAGCGACAGAACTTTCAGACGAAACTATCATTCAATGGTGGATACATTCTGCAAAAGTTAGTGGCGTAGACAAATGGCTTGCTAAAGGTAATAAAGTTATCTTTACTCCAGAACCTTATTTGTATATGGACCACTGCTATGATATGAAAGACTTAAAGAAATACTATTCTGTTGATTTGGATACAATGGGACTTAGTGAAAAGTACGAAAGTCAAGTTTTGGGTATTGAAGCACCGCTTTGGACAGAGTATGTAAGATGCAAAGAAAAATTGCAATTTAATATTTATCCAAGAATGCAAGCTTTAGGTGAGATTAACTGGACTAGTAAAGAAAATAAAAATTTTGCAGATTTTGAAAGTAGATTGCCAGTTCAAATGACAATTATGGATGCTAGAAATATTGTTTATGCTAAACGAGATGCTTATCTTGTAAGAGGTTTTAAAAACTGGGGTAGAAAGTCAAAAGCTTGGCTAAACTGGCAAAAAAATCAAAATCACGAGTTCGAAAAGTACAATAAAATTTGATTTATTAGGCATAATTTACAACTAGAAAAATTATGGCTGTTTATATGTATTGTTTTTGTATTATTATTGTATGAAATATGTAAATTTTTTAGAAAAATATTTACAATGTCGAAAAATAATGATATAATACATTTATATAGTTAAAATGAAGTTTTAATTAAAATAAAGGAAAGGAAGGAAGTTATGAAGCTTGACTTAAAAGGAAAGATTAAGTGGGTTACTTCGCAATGGAGTAAACCTGCTAAAGGCAACTATGTGAGCATTAAAGAAATGGCTGCTTATAGTATCGGCGGTATTGGTGTTCAATTTATAGCTGCTGTTGTGGGCTATATCGCAATGTCTGCTGGCAGTATGTTGATTGGCTCAGTATATGGTATAACTCCATCGCATATGCAAATTATTGCTGTTGTTGGTGTTTTAGTGTCTTTGTTAATTGTACCATTTAGAGGTATGTTAATGGACAATACAAAGAGTAAAAAAGGTAAATATAGACCGATTATTTTGTGGTCGTCTATACCAGCTGCTGCAATTTCAATTGCAATGGCTTACATACCACTAACTGCAGATTATGCTACTAAGTTTGCATTGATTATGGTAGGATTTACATTGATTAATATTTTCTACAATCAATTGCTATATCTTGCTTATATGAACTTGGTACAAGTTATAAGCCCTAATAGTGAGGAAAGAACAACTATTGTTTCAATTAGTTCAATCATTTACTCAATGGCTCCAACTTTGACAGGTTTATTCTTCCCAGTAATTGCGGAACTAGCTGGCGGTACAATGATTGATATTAAAATTTATCGTTTATTGTTCCCTATATTTGGTGTTTTGGGTGTTTTACTTACTTTCTTTGCATACTTCGGCACAAAAGAAAGGGTGGTACAAAAGAAAACTAATACAGAAAAAATTCCTTTTATGGAAGGTGTGAAAAGTGCATTAAGTAATAAATACTTGTGGCTTTATAATATTCAACAAATGTTATTGTTCGCAAGAAATGCATCTGTGCTAATTTTGAACTGGGTATATATTTATCAATTGCAAAATGGTGTATTGATGGGCTTGCTAACAACTTTAATGGGTACTGCGTCACTTATAGGTATGGTTAGTGCTCCAATACTAGTTAAGTTCATAGGAAAGAAAAATTTGAATATTGCTTCCAACGTTATTCTAGCAATTGCTTATGGTTTGACTTTCTTTAGCGGTGCAAGTTTCTATGTAACATTTGTTTTGATTTACATTGCAAATGCTGTAAACGCAACGTCAATCATTACAGGCCCAGCCATCAATGCGGATATACTTGACTATCACCAATGGAAAACTGGAAAAAGAATGGATGGTTTCTTTGGTAACATCAGTATTGTAACTGCTGTAGTAGGTATGGCAACTGGTTTCATTATCCCTGCAATTACAGAGTCTTATGGATTGCTAACTAACTATGATGTATTATATGAAGCATCATTTAGAGGTAACTTGATTAAAATATTGGCTATTATCAGCTTGGTTGGTGGTTTAGCTTGTTGTATACCAATGTTATTCTACGATTTGAGCGAAAAGAAATTGCGTGGTATGATGCGTGATTTACAAAAACGTACCTTAACAGCCGATTTGGAGGCAGGCGATATTTCTCAAGAGGAATATGACGAAAAGATAAAAGAGCTTGACGAGCAAGAGGCTAAAGATAAGGAAAAAGAAGCTAAGAGAGAAGCTAAAAAGAAAAATAAAAAAGCCACTGCAGGTGAACAAGTTGAAGTTCCAGTAAGTGATGGCGTTGAAAGCGGCGTTCCTACTGTGGATGTTATTAATGAAACTGCTCAAGTAACTGGCGAACTTAATGCTGTTAATGAGAGTGCGGAAGATAAAGTAGAATCAAATGAGGAAATTGCTACAGAGGATAGCGAAGGAGGCAAACAATGAAAAAGAAAATTTTAGTTGCTGTAATGACTGTTATTTGTTTGCTATCTATGGTGCTTGTAGGTTGTTCTAATATCCAAGTTGACAATGTAGATACAGATGTTATAGGCGTTTTCCAAGATGCTATTGCAAACTCCGAAGCTTATGAAACTTATTATGTTAGGGAGAGAATTGATACTGACCCTAAAAATATAACAAAAAATGAAAGAACTGAGGTAATGCTTAACTATCAAGCAGATGATAAAAGCATTGATGGCTTAAATAACTTTAAAGCTAACTTTAGCGTTAAACACACTGTAGGTATTACTGAATATACTGACCAATTCATTTTTGGTTATTCACTACCTAAAAGTATCAAAGCTAAAAATGCAAATCCAAGTGATTACAAATTATATCGCTTTGAAAACTATAAATTAAAAGCTACTGCTCCTGCTTATACAAGAAAAAGTGAAGTGACAACTATTGATGCTATGTATGATTACACAAATCCACTAGGAAGAAAATTAAGTAATTATACTATTAAAAACGCTTTAAATCCTTTGCGTAGCTTGACTGCAAGCGATATTAGAATTATAAACAAAGGTGACGAAGTTAATGGTGTAAAAGTTGAAAAAGGTAGTATGAAACAAGGCAAAGTTGCTACTTATGTTATTGAGGTTATTAATGAGAATCACGACTACTTTGGTAAAGGTGCATTGAGCGTTCAAATTTACACTGATAAAAAAGTTTCAAGAATTATGTCAATCTCATCTGCTGATGCAACTTACACTTTAGATGTAATGTATCAAGGTCCAAAGATTGATATCCCTAATTATGATAACTTTGATAATAGTGATAACATTATTAGTGTATTCAGCGATAGAAGCGATGGTTTATTAGTACTTTATACAAAAATTGACGATGAAAATGCAAATAATTATGGCGAAATGATATTTGGTACAACTATTGACCCAGTAGAGTTGCTTCAAAACAAAAAACCTGTAGTTAAGGATGAGGATGGAACAGAATACTACTATGTAATTACAACTGTTGAATCTGCTGTTAACTGGGCATACGATTACACAGAGGTTAAGATTAGATTGGTTGCATTTGACGAGGATGGCAATATCGTAAAAGAAATTAAAGACGATAGAAATGAATATCTAACTGATGAAGACGAGCATATTTATATCCAAACTAAGAATATTACTAAAAAGAAAGATATTACTAGTATGATTCCTATGGCAGCTGCAATTGTAGCAGTAATCGCATTGTTAATTGCATTGTTTGCTTTATTAAAGATTAAAAAACAAAACAAGGAATTAACTAGAAAAATTAATGCTTTAACTGGCAATAGCAGTGATGAAACTATTATTGATGCAGAGGTTGTTGATACTAACGCAGAGGATATAAAAGAACTTGAGACAACTACTGAGGATAATGCAAATGTTGAGGTTGCTCAAGAGGTTGCAGAAGAGGTAAAAGCAGAGGATACAGCTGTTAAGGCTGAGGCTGAAGAACCTAAAAAAGCAACAAAAACAAAAGCCAAAAAAGCTGAAACAGAGGAAAAGTCTGAGTAATTAAATAGCTAAATAACTTATATGTTTTAATTGTAAAATTAATTAATAAAACATAAAAATAAATGATATTAAACAAAAAATAACGAGTAGGTAACTATTCGTTATTTTTGATTATTTTTGCAACAACTGCTAAATATTTTTGGGTGTCATATATTTAGGGGAATCAAACTTAAAAATATAGCAAAAAATGAAAGAACTGGGGTAATACTTAACTATCAAGCAGATGATAATAGCATTGAAGGTATTAATAATTTTAAAGCTGACTTTAGCATTAAAAACACTGAATCTATGGTTATATAAAAATCAAAATAACGTAAGCCATAAGCAAACAAGACATACTGCAAATATGGATATTGGCTAGCAACTGATGGTAATCCATACTTTTAGTAACAATAGAATTAATAATTAAAAGCATTATTAGTAGACTTTCTTGTTTATGTTTATTATTAAAAAACAATGCTTTGGAGTTGTTTATCAAATTTAATAGTATTATATTTTTAATAATAAGCCATTAAAAGTTAGTTGTATTACATTATAAAAATAGTTATTGAGCATTGCTAAAAGCTTTGCTATTGATTATAATAATGTTAGCGAAAACAATGCTATGCCGTTGATTATTGTAATAGATTGAGTATAATGATGATTAATAGAAGCCTTTGCAAGTTAGTCGTATTACTTTATAAAAAATAGTTATTGAGCATTGCCAAAAGCTTTGCTGTTGATTATAATAATGTTAGCGAAAACAATGCTATGCCATTGATTATTGTAATAGATTGAGTATAATGATGATTAATAGAAGCCTTTGCAAGTTAGTCGTATTACATTATAAAAAATAGTTATTGAGCATTGCTAAAAGCTTTGCTGTTGATTATAATAATGTTAGCGAAAACAATGTTATGCCGTTGATTATTGTAATAGATTAAGTATAATATTGGTTAATAAAAGCCTTTGCAAGTTAGTTGTATAACATAATAAAAAAATTGTTATTAAGCATTGCTAAAAACTTTTGCTGTTGATTATAATAATGTTAGCGAAAACAATGTTATGCCGTTGATTATTGTAATAGATTAAGTATAATATTGGTTAATAAAAGCCTTTGCAAGTTAGTTGTATAACATAATAAAAAAATTGTTATTAAGCATTGTTAAAAGCTTTGCTATTGATTATAATAATGTTAGCTTAAAAAGATTTGCTGTGCCGTAAAATATTGTATTAATAGCTTTTGCTGATGGGTATTGTATCAATGAACGAAAAAGTTTTTATAATTAATTGTTTTAAGAATTAAAAAGCTTTTGCTGTTTATTGTTACTATATTAAATTTAAAAATGTTTATCATTTATTAATACATTAGTGAAATGCAAAATTATTATTGTTATTTGCGATAGTGATTTAAAAACTTTTACTTTAAATATTATATTAATAAAATCTAAGCTGAAAATTGGTAAAAGTGTAGTAACTATTTAAATTGTTATTTATAGTATTTGCTTGTTTATATCTTTAAATAGTAAATTAGCGTGCCATATTATTAAAAATTATTAGTATATTACGTGTTTAAAAATGTTAGTATAAGTTAGTTTGAAAGTAAAGTTTTTTTGTTATAAAATGCTCTTTACATAAACTAGTTTGTAATTAATATTTTGGATAAGTTGATTTGATAGTAAAGTTTGTGATATTGATAAAAAATCTATTAGTCGCTATTATATTTGAATTTGATTAAAGTTTAGGTAATTTAAGCTAATTAGCTAATAATGCTATTATTTTAAAATTTAATTGCTTATAATATAAATTATGTGTCGTTAAATTTGAGAGAACTCAAATTTAAACAAAA
>CAJTZR010000043.1 GCA_910584035.1 uncultured Christensenella sp.
TAATATAAATTATGTGTCGTTAAATTTGAGAGAACTCAAATTTAAACAAAAGCTACCGCTTTTTACTTGATAAATCAAGTCGACAACATTTGAATTAACAATTGCTGATGTCAAATGCCACTTCGTGTCGCTTGACTACAGCTTCCGATAATATAAATTATGTGTCGTTAAATTTGAGAGAACTCAAATTTTAAAAAAAATTACCGCTTTTTGCTTGATAAATCAAGTTGACAACATTGAATAACATCAGTCACTGCAAAATGTGGCTTCGCCACGCTTATTGGGGTCCCCACAAAATAACTTTTTTGTGGGGTGTATGGATAATTTCCACTAATATTATTAATTTTCAATTGCTACTCATTAATTTCTTAACTATTTAATTTATTATTTTACTTTTTTACAGATAAATAGCAACCTAATACTTTTATCAGTTACATTGCAAAACTTTTCGCCGTCAAAAACTTGCACCTCAAAACCACTCTTTTCCAACAATTCAGTTACATAGCTTTGCTCGTGTATATATTGAGTATGGCTCTCGTCAAATCTTTTATAAAGTTCCCCACAAGGCTCAAACATTGTTATGTTCATTTTTACTTTATCGGCAAAAAGCTTGTTTGTCCACAAATATGTATAGTCGTCCATATCCTCAAAAAACACATTATCGCCAATTACTTGCGTTAGTTTGTATTTACTACTAATATCAAATATAAAGTATCCGCCAGTTTTTAAATAGCTACTTACTTTATCAAAGACTTTGCCTAAGCTATCACTATCAATATAATTAAAGCCATCACTTACCGCAACTACGCCATTCACCTTTGACGGAGGTGCAAAATTTTGCATATCGCTATGCACAAACTGCAAGTATCCTCTATTTTTAAAATTATTGTTGATTGCAATATCCAACATTTCTTTACAATTGTCAACTGCAATCACGCTATCTGCAACCTTGACTAAAAAACTGGTAAAAGCACCACTTCCGCAAGCAAGTTCAACAACTTTACCAGTCAAGTAGTGCTTAATAAATTCAAAATATTGTGAATAGTCAAAATCGGTATTAGCTTTATCATAAATTTTTGCTAAACTTGAATAAGCATTCATTATTTTACCTTTTTTTCTTTTTATTTTTGTTGTTATTTCTACGAACTTCGTTTGCAGCTTTACGGCGTTCTTTTTCTTGAGTGTACAACATATTTTGATAAAGCACTTGAGTGTAATTATCTGCAACATAAACACCAAAGCATTGGATAGCTGTTGCATATGCTGCAAATCCAAACAAACCAAAAGTTGCAAGCAATAACATTTTTGTTAAACTTGACCAAATAAATGCAATTGGTAAACCTATAAATAATATAGCTAGGAAAGTTTCAGCCAATAAAAGTGCTACTGCAAGCAAAGTGCTGTTTTTCATTTTATCTTTATTGCTAAAGTCATACATTGTAACCATTGGTAGATATTGTAGCATAAAATAGATTACTACTAAAGCGATTAAACAAGCTAATATCATAACAAACCACATATACCAGCTTGTAAGTCCAGCTGCTACTAAATATAGATAACCAAATATTGAGGCAATAACACCATAAGCAACTACGCCAATAACTGTAAAAGCTATAGTGTAAGGCAACCAATATTTTTTAATACCACGGAAAAAGTGACGGAATTTAATTTTCGCACCCCAAGCAACATTACGGCTAGAATAAAATAAGCCAGACATTGCAACACCAATCAAAGTAAAGCAAGGAATTATTAAGGAATAAAACATTAATCTAAAAAGATAAATACCTTTTACTGCAAGAATTGTATCGTTAGTTCCACCAATAAAACCAAAACCAAGGTCACCTACAAAGTTGAACGCATTATCAGCTATCCACTTTTGTTCCAAGTTTGGCATAACAAATAATAACGCAATAAAAGGTGCTGCAAACAACAAACAAATCAAGTTTTGCAATACTAAACTGCCATAATTGAATTTAAAAGTACGCCACCAGTGACGGAACATACTACCATCAATAGCACTTCTGTTTATGCTCAAGTCATTGCCTAAGGTCATATTTTGCAAAACTCTTAAAGCAAATGATTGTTTATCAGATTTTTGTTTGTTTACTGTTTTTGCCATAAAAAACTCCTATATTTGATTATTTATCTAATTAAAGATTTAAATAATATCTAAATTTTAGTGGTTGCAAATTTGTAGAATGTATATTTTACTCTAGCTAGATAATTGAACAAAGTCAACTTGCAACATAAATTATTGTAAAAACAATTTAAAATTTTAATTTTGATAAAACTATTTTATTTACACTTTTTTTAAAGTTATGTCGTTACAAAAAATAATTAGCTAAATTATCGTCTAATCAAATTATCGCATAAAATTAATAATAAATACATTATTTTATATAACTATATTCTACTATACACTAAAATTAAAAAAATATCAATTAAATTGCACCAAATCTTTTGACAAATTAAAAAAAATATGCTATTATTGTGTAAAATATAAATAGATGCTAATAGAGGAGCAATCAGCAATAGTATGTCCGCCGATTGGTATGCAATTACCGACTGACAGAAAGGGTATGGTTGCCGAGGTCTTAATCATATTGCAGTGGTTAAGGTTGGGTATAAGGCTAAATCCTTATAACTGTCATCTTAGATGGAGTACTATTATGCTAGCGATAAATGGTAATTTTTATTGCAGTACGATAGTCGTACTGCTTTTTTAATATCCAAATATCCAATATATTATCAAATTGTATTTAATTTTTAAAAGTTATTCCCTAATAACTTTTTTTGGAGGTTTTTATGAAAAAATTCAATGTTGCTGTTGTAGGTGCTACTGGTATGGTAGGTAGCAAATTCTTGGAAGTTCTAAGCGAAAGAAATCTTCCAGTAGAAAACTACTATCTTTTTGCTTCAAGCAAAAGTGCTGGTAAAGTTATAGACTTTATGGGCAAACCTCATACTGTTATTGAACTTACTAATGAAAATATCGCAAAATACCCAGTTGATTTTGCATTATTCTCTGCTGGCGGTGGCACATCTGCTAAATTCGCACCTGAATTTGTTAAAAATGGTGCTGTTGTAGTTGATAACTCTAGCCAATGGCGTATGTATGACAATGTACCTCTAGTAGTTCCAGAGGTTAACCCAGACGATATTGATTGGAACGAGGGTATCATTGCAAACCCTAACTGCTCTACAATTCAAGCAATGGTAGCATTAAAGCCATTACACGATAAATACACAATTAAACGTATTGTTTACAGCACATACCAAGCTGTTTCTGGTGCTGGTGTTGCTGGATATAACGATTTGGTTGAGGGTGTTAAAGGTGCTGAGCCTAAAAAGTTCCCTTACCCTATCTTTAACAACGTACTTCCTCACATTGACGTATTCTTGCCAAACGGCTATACTAAGGAAGAGGAAAAAATGATGAAAGAAACTCAAAAGATTCTTGACAAAAACATCAAAGTTACTGCTACTACAGTAAGAGTACCAGTATTAAACAGCCATAGTGAGTCAATCAATGTTGAGTTTGAAAAACCTTGTACTTTAGAGGGTATTTATGAGGCTTTGAGAGGTGCTGAAAATGTTATTCTTTACGATGACCCAGCAAACTTGAAATACCCAATGCCTATTATCTCAAGCGGTCACGATGAAACTTATGTTGGTCGTGTTAGAATTGACGAGACAGTTCCAAGCGGTTGTAACCTATGGGTAGTTGCTGATAATATACGTAAAGGTGCTGCAACTAATGCTGTACAAATTATGCAAAAATTAATGGAGAAAAAGTCTAAATAATTAGTATTGGAAGCTTTACATACACCCCGCAAAAAAGTTATTTTGTGGGGGGCTCCAAGCACCCAAAAGGGTATTTTGCAGTAAATGATGTTAATTCAAAAAGTGTCGGCTTGATTTTTAAGCAAAAAGTGGAAGCTTTTATTTAACTTGAGTTTTCTCAAATTAAATGACACAAAATATTATTAAGCCGATTAGGAGGTTATTATGTTTTCAGGAGTAGCTACTGCCCTAATTACGCCATTTAATTTTAAAGGTGTAGATTTTGACGCTTATGGCAGACTAATAGAAGACCAAATTGCAAACGGAATTGATGCACTTGTTGTTTTAGGTACAACTGGTGAAGCTGCTACAATGACTCACGAGGAAAAAGTAGAAACAATTAAATTTGCAATCAAAAAAATAAACAAAAGAGTGCCAGTCATAGTCGGTACTGGCTCAAATTGCACAGCAACTGCTGTACAAAATAGTATCGAGGCGGAAAAACTTGGTGCAGATATGCTTCTTGTTGTAACACCTTACTATAACAAATGCACAGAGGAAGGCTTAATCGCTCACTACTCTCAAATAGCACAAAGTGTTAATGTGCCAATTATTACTTACAATGTTCCTGGTAGAACTGGCGTAAATATGACAGCAAAAACTATTAAAGCACTTGCAAATATACCAAACATAGTTGCAGTAAAAGAAGCAAGTGGTAACATTAGTCAAATTGCTAGCATTATTGGTGCCGTTCGTGGCAGTGATTTCAAGGTTTATAGTGGCGATGACGGCATTATTTTACCAGTAATGAGTATGGGTGCTCAAGGCTTAATTAGCGTTGCAAGTAATATCATTCCTAAACAAATGGTTGATATGGTACACGCTGTACAAAATGGTGATATGCAACTTGCACAAGACCTATTCTTTAAATATCGTGGGTTAATGGAAGTTATGTTTTGCGAAACTAATCCTATCCCAGTTAAGTTTGCTTGTTCAAAATTAGGCTTTGGCGAAAACTTACCACGCTTACCATTGACACCTATATCTGAAACTGGCAAAATCAAAGTTTTGGACGAAATGTACAATGTTGGTTTGATTAAGTAAAACTATGGAGGAATAAATGACAAAAGTATTAATATGGGGTATTGGTGGCAGAATGGGTAGAACCTTGCTAGAATGCCTTAATAAAAATGAATATACACAAGCAGTTGGTGGCGTAGACAAGTTTGCAAAACAATCTGATTTTTCTATTCCAGTATTCAATAATGTATCTGACATAAATGTAAAAGCTGATGTTATTATTGATTTTTCAAGAGCTGAAGCAATTTATGATATCTTACCTTACGCAAAGGAATATAAAATACCAGTAGTATTATGTACCACTGGCTACAATGAATTAGATTTAGATTACATAAATGAAATGTCTAAAGAGTTACCACTATTTAAATCAAGCAATATGTCACTTGGTATAAACTTGCTAATTGATTTAGTTAGAAAGGCTACTAACCTACTTGGCGAAAACTTTGATATCGAATTAATTGAACAACATCACAATGTTAAAGTTGATAGTCCATCTGGTACTGCAATTACTATTGCTGATGCAATTAATGAAGAAATGAACAATACTTTGGAATTTAAGTTTGGTAGACACAATAACAATGAAAGACGTAAAAAGAATGAATTAGGTATTCACGCTGTACGTGGTGGAACAATAGTTGGTAGACACGAAGTGCTATTCCTTGGTAACGATGAAAATATCATTATTAAGCACGAGTCAAACTCGAAAGCAGTATTCGCTGAGGGTGCAGTTAAAGCAAGCATTTATATTGCAAGCATTAAAAAAGCTGGCATATACAATATGAACGACTTAATTCAATCATTGAATTAAATGTTTGAATTTTGAGAATTCATAAAAGTAATTCCGCAAATAGCAATATAAATAGCAAAAACAATTCTTCTAACTTAATAAAGTAATTATTTTAATTTACTTAAATATAATTAATTTGTTTAAGTAGCTATAATTTAATCGTTTTACCACTTAAAAATACATATTTACAGAAAAATTGCTGTTTTGGTTGAAACATAATCACGTAAACTAAATCAAGTAAAATTAATTAATCGCTCACCACTTAAAGAAACATTTACAATAATATTTGCTGAGCTGGTTAAGCCAGAGGTACGTGAGCTATAAAAAACATATATATTTTAGATTGCAAAATTATTTAGCAATTTAAATTAAGTAAATTTATACTTTTAAATACAACACATATTAATTTAACCTAACACATAAATGCGAGATTTTGAATAAAAATCTCGCATTTAGTTTTTATTTTATAATGAATAGGCTACTTTCCAAAATAATTAAATCAAATTAAAAATTTATTTTAAACAAATAAACTAATTATTGAAATAAAATATCAAAATGAAAGCTGTTTAAACTTGTACTTGTCAAATATCCACACTGCATAGACATATGAAAATATATTAATTAAAAAATTATTTACCACACTTGATATTATTACAATCCAAAACAAACAACCCATAATAACATTTGCTATCAACTACGATTAATTTAAATAATATCGTTAAATTTGAGAAAATTCAAATTGAACCAAAAGCTACCGCTTTTTAATGAATAAATCAAGTCCAAACACTATTTTAAATTAACGCCAGTTAACTGAAAATACCCTTTGGAGTACTTATTGGAGTCCCAACAAAATAACTTTTTACGGGATATTTTTTCAGCTTTGATAATTTAAATTATGTGTCTTTTAATTTAAGAATCTTAAAATTAACTGATAGCTAACGCTTTTTTCTTGCATTAAAAATTACTTGTCATCACAAGTTTTTTTGCTTGAATTAATATCGGTTGCCAGCAAATATACATACGGGCTACTTGATTTCAATGTCTGATAATTGCTATTATTCAGTAAATTCAAAATTTATATTATTTTCTTCATCAAAAATATCCATTCTATGCTCAAAACGTTTTGGCATTTTAACTTTTTTAAGCTTTAGTACCTCATAAAATTCTTGTACACAATTAAATGTAGCCTCACCAATTTCCATTACACTATTTGGTATCTCAACCTCTTCAAGGTCCTTACAAAATCTAAAAGCTATCTCACCAATTGCCTCAACTGATTCTGGTATAACAACTTTTTTTAGTCCAAGAGCAAAATAAAAAGCTCCGTCACCTATCTTTTTAATATTATTAGGTATAATACTATTTTTACAGCCTAAAACCAAAGTTTTTGTAGCAGTTTCTATCAAGCAATTGTTTTCACAATAATAGTAAGGGTTTCCCTCCTCAACTGCAATACTTTCAATACTTGCACAAGGGAAAGAAGCATAACCAATCTTTAAATTTTTAGGTATAACTAAATTACCATTTAACCCTTTACACCAATTATTACTCCAACAAAAAGCCGTACGTTCTACCCTTTCAAGATTTGCTGGGATATTTACATTCTCTAATCTTTGACAACTATAAAATGCTTGCCTTCCAATCACTCTCAAGCTTTCTGGAAGTTTTACATTCTTTAAAGATTCACAATTAGAAAACATCTCCTCACTTAATTCCGTTATACCTTCCTCAATCACAAGATTTTGTAGGCAGTGACAACTTGCAAATGCTCTTTTGCCTATTTTTTTAATAGTCGCTGGTATAGTAAAATTATACATTCCACATCCGCTAAAACTACTATCACAAAGCTCAACTATATTTGCAGGAATAACGCAATTACCACTACCATTAGCTTCAAAAGCATATGATGCTATTTTTGTTACACTATCGTCTGCGGGTATAACACTATTGTTAAGCCCCATAACTAAAGTTTTAGTTTTTGTATTAATCAAACAATTTCCATCAACGTGATAAGTCGGATGATCATCGGCAACTTTGATTTCCTCTAAATATCTACAATATCTAAAAGAAGAAGTATTGATTTCAGTTAGTGTAGTAGGTATTGTAATAGATTTTATATTTTTACCAGCAAAAGCACCTTTCGCAATTGTAGTCACACCCTCTGGAATTACCACCTCTAGCTTTTTACTTTTATAATCACAAACTTCCGTTCCCTTTCCATAACAACCATTTCCTAAATTTTCATATTTAGGAATCATACTTTCTGGAACATACATACCATCTAATTCGTCATAACCTCTAAGACGAACCATTTTTTCTTTTTTCTTTTCTGCCATAAGTCCACCTCATACAAGATTAAAATTTTATAATCAATATTCAATATAAAGTAAATTTTATTGATTTTACAATTACTTATTACAAGTTAATTTTAACACAATCATATTGTTTAGTCAATACCTTAAATCTAAGCCATTTTGTTGCCAATTTTAAGACATATTTTTTTAATCTTGTTTATCGTGTTTGTTACTTTTTAGCAATTTTAAATATACTACAGCAGTAAAGTGAAAAGCATATCAGTGTATGTAATTTTAAATATGGTAAAAATTTCCAAATCAATTATAACAATTACAACAAAATATTTTGTTAACACCTTTTCCAAAAGGTTCTGCCGTTCGCTTTGGACATACTTGTATAGACAATTGCATTTGCTAAATTTATCTCCATAACTACTTTCAAATTATCTAAACAATCTTAAGCGTAAAATTAATTTTACAAAAAAATCAAACTATTTAAATAATAAAATCAAATTAAAAAATCTTTTAAACTTGCATTTTTCAATATTCCACATTATGTAGATATATTAATAATAAACATTAATTAATAAACTAATTATCTTATTTTTAATTATAAGTTGATAGCAAACAGTCCGTAGGTGCATTTGCTAGCAACTGATATTAATTCAAATTGGAAGCACTAGCATTATCAATAGTATTACATTCGAAACACAAAATTTTACCAAAGATTAATTTTTTACTTTAAGTTTACATTATAGCAAGCAGTTATCAAACAACACTCAATCGCATTTGTAGTAGCTGATTTTAATTCAAATAGTGTTAGACTTGCGTATCAAATTAAAATGTTAGATTTTTTTTAAATGTGAATTCTCTCAAATTTAATGAAACATAATTTAATATAAGTTTATTTATATAATTATCTATCTTATTAAATGTATATACACTATTTTAGTGGCATAAAAACTATTAAT
This sequence comes from uncultured Christensenella sp., assembly GCA_910584035.1. Lineage (GTDB taxonomy): Bacteria > Bacillota > Clostridia > Christensenellales > UBA3700 > MGBC100798. The sequence goes on from CAJTZR010000043.1 coordinate 8,916, forward strand.
TTTCAATGTAATATTAATAGAAAATCGCAAAAGGATATTATCCACATTGCGTGGATAATATCCTTTTTACCTTGATTTATAAAGATATATAGAAATTTTCACATAAAAACTTACAATTATTTTAAAATTTATAAAAAACAAAACGCAACCCATAAGGTTGCATTTTTGATAAACGCCCTAATTTAATTACAGCTAAAGATTTAAATTAATCCTAATCTTTAAAATAACCTGTATAATTATTAATATTTACCTCACTTCTATCATAAGTGAAATAAGTTGTAGAAAACAAATCTGTTTTACTATCGACACTGCTTCCTAGTACTGTTGCAAATACATTATACGATTCCTCAGTTGCAATAGTTCTAATAAGCCCATTGTCCCACATTACAACAGTTAACTTTAGCTTTTTAAATGTGATTTTCGCATTACTGATACCGCCTTTCTTTGTTTGGTATTTCATATTTTCCAAATAATCTTCAGTTGCGGTTTCAATATCCAAAACTAAGTCAAAAGTGTAAGTTTTACTCTTTGCATCATATTCTGGTTTTGTTGAACTTTTTACTGTATCAGAATTAATAATAAACATATTAATTCTTGTTGGGTCGTTCGGATATTTTTTCAAACCAGCCTTTAAACTACCAAAAGTTTCATTTTCTGGCCATTCTTTTACCGAACTAGTACCACTTTTCTTATCTACTACGATATTCTTTTTATTTGCTGACTGAACTTTATATTCACCATTTTGATAAAGGCTTCTATCAGCTATTTTAACATTTGGACTACCTGACATTGTAAAGGTATTTAAATCCAAATAGTATATTTTGTCTTGTTTTATTTTTAAGCTATCCAATTTTTGAGTCATTGTACCCACGATTGGAGCATTTGTTGTTATATTAGCTAATTGCTTTGAAGCAACGAAATCAACATTTCTGATGTAATTTTTAACACCAACTTCATACATTTGAACTGCGTCCATTGAAGCGTTGATTTTTTGTGTTCCATTAATATCTATATACTTATCACCAAATGGAACCCCATTGTTTTTTGCAGTGGCATCATCTTTATTACAAGCCACCAAAGTTATACAAACTAAAACCATAAGAGCTGATACAAAGAAGCGTTTTAATGTGTTATTCATTATAAACTCCTTTTTAGCGTGGAATTCACGCACTATCTCTCTACACATAGCATACAACAAAATTTAACAAAAATCAATGATTAACCATTTAATTAATGTAAATTTTATGTAAAATTGCTATTTTTTTATAAATTTTGTGCAATTTTGAGCTTAAAACTCAATAATTTTCGCACATTATGTTAATATTTTCATATAAAATTTGAGTATTTTTCTAAAATTTCGACTTTTAATGCTAAAAACAGATTTTAACCACTATTTTTTAGCCATATTATTACTTAATTTTAGCTTTATTTTTTAATTTTTTATCAATTATAAGCACAAATTTTTTGGTCACACCTAAAAAACTAAATTTTTTGTAAATTAAATCTAAATTTTTGTCAAAATTTTCACTTATTCTATTGACAATTATACACATTTACCTTAAAATAATATACGTATTATAATGTATGCTAAAATAATTGAACTACAAATATCATTTTTAATAACATTTTGTACAATTTTACTTTATAATACCTTACTTGAGCATATTATATGCAAGGAAGTAATAAATTGTGAATAATAATTATTTGCATTTGATTATACATATCATCCTAGTATATTATATGTTTAAAATCAATGATTATTATCTTTTAAAGCAAAATATAGATTATTGCTTCCATTCAATTGATTATTGGATATGTTTTTGATATAATTAAAGAGTTAATTTTTATTATTTACATATCGCCTTGCATAAATTAGTACTTATTGTGCAATTTGTATTTGCTATTAAATATTACTAACAAACAGTATTGATATTTATATAAAGTAGTTTTTTAAAAAAGCAAATGTAAGCATTCGATTTTATAATTAAGTGTCATTAAATTTGTAAAAGCTCAAATTTTAACAAAGCTTACGTTTTTGAAGAATAAATCAATTAGGCACTATTTGAATTACAATTGCTAATGACAAATGCCACTCTATGTGTCACTATCGTGTCTCTACAAAATAACTTTTTGGAGTGTAAAGACAATTACAATACTACAAATTATATAAAAATAAAATTAAATAAGGGGTTTTTATGTCTTACTTTATTACTACGGATGCAACTTGTGATTTCCCAAAACAATTAAGTTTTGAAAATTTTAAAATTATACCAATGGCATATATAATAGACGATATTGAATATGGCATTGACAAAGAATTATCAGGTAAAGAATTTTATGACCTAGTTCGTAATGGTGCGTTACCTACAACATCATTGATTACAACATATACTGCTACTGAATTTTTTAGACCTATACTAGAAGCTGGCAATGATATACTACATATTTGTTTTTCATCTGCACTAAGTAGTACATATCAAAGTGTTACAATCGCTGTGGAAGAATTGCAAAAGGAATTCCCAGATAGAAAAATATATTTAGTTGATTCTAAATGTGCATCATCTGGTGAAGCATTGCTTGTATATTACGCTTTAAAGGCAAGGGATAATGGTTTAAACATTGATGATAACTACAAACAAACAGAGGAAAGACGTGACCATCTTTGTCATTATTTTACGCCAAACGATTTGTTCCATTTAATGAGAGGTGGCAGAGTTAGTAGAACTGCCGCAATTGCAGGCTCATTACTTAAAATAAAGCCTATGCTTTACGTTAATATTGATGGCAAATTATCTACTATCAACAAAGTAAAAGGCAGAAAAAAAGCTTTGACAGAGTTAGTCAACCATATGTTAGACAAAATGATTTTGGAAGAAAATGAAATTATATTTATCTCTCACGCAGACTGCCTTGAAGATGCAACTTTTGTTAAAGAAAAAATCACTGAAAAAACTGGCATTCAAAACATTGTATTGGAATATATTGGACCAGTTATTGGTTCACACGCAGGACAAGGCACTGTGGCTATATTCTTTATAGGTAAAGATAAAATTGAGCCTACAGACGAGTTATTAAAAAAATAATAAAATAAACAGCTTATTAAAAATATGCGGTTTGCTTAATAAAAAAAGAATATATGCATAAATATAAAAATTTAAATAAAGCTTAAATATTTTTAAATTATTACGTAAACATAAAATATATTTTTAATAATAAATTAAATTTAAAATTATATGTGTTAAATTAATAATTAAAAATCAAATTTATAAAAATAAATATTTACAAGACTTAGGAGGTTATATGTCTTATTACATCACTACAGATGCTACAAGCGATTTCCCAAAGGAATTTTCGGGTTTTGAAAATTTTAAAATAATTCCAATGGCTTACACCATTGGTGACACTGAATATGGCATTGATAAAGAACTATCTGGCAAGGAATTTTACAATGCAATTCGTAATGGTGCAATGCCAACAACTTCACTTATAACAAGCTATTTTGCGACAGAATTTTTTAGACCTATATTACAAGCTGGCAATGATATTTTGCATATTTGTTTTTCTTCTGCATTAAGTAGTACTTATCAAAATATGTTAAATGCAGTTGAAGAATTGAAGCAAGAATTTCCAGAAAGAAAATTTTATATCATTGACTCAAGATGTGCATCATCAGGTGAGGGCTTACTTGCATACTACTCATTAAAAGCACGTGATGCAGGTATGAGCATTGAGGATAATTATAACGAAACTTTAATTAGAAGGGACAAGCTTTGCCACTATTTCACTCCTGATGACCTATTCCATTTAATGAGAGGCGGTAGAGTTAGCAAAGCAGCAGCAATTGCTGGTTCGTTATTACAAATTAAGCCAATGCTTTATGTTAATATTGACGGAAAGTTATCTAATATTGATAAAGTAAAAGGTAGAAAAAAAGCTTTATTAAGCCTTATCAATTATGTTGAAGAACAGATAATTCCAGAAGAAAATGACACAATAATTATTGTTCACGCAGATTGTGAAGATGAAGCTCTTTTCCTAAAAGAAAAAGTTGCTCAAAAATTAGGCATAACTAATGTAATACTTAATTATATTGGACCAGTTATTGGCTCTCACACTGGTGCAAACACAATCGGAATTGTATTCATAGGCAAAAACAAAATTGAGGCAAAAGACGAGCTTTTGGAAAAATAATATTTTCAAATTACCTAAATTTTAAAAAGTGTACAAGTCATAAATAATAAAAATTAAGCATATATTACTTTATAAGAATAACAAAGGAGTAATATATGCTTTTATCATCTTTATATAATAAACCAATTATAGATAATTATTCAGCACAACATTTAGGCACAATTAATCAGATACATATCAATAACCAAAAAATTGATTACTTTCTTACAAGTAGGAATGTAAAAATTAAGGTTAGCAATATATGTAAAATCAACGATGCAATAATGTATAAAGCTGAGGACAGATACTATCCCGACTTTAAATTCTACTCTGTTGCAAACCAGTTGATAACTGATGAAAAAGGTAAAATATACGGCAATCTAATTGACCTTATGATTACTAAAACTATTGAAGTTCGCAAAATTATGAGCGATACAAAAAATCTCTGCAACGTGGATATTATTTCAATGTCACAAGACAGCTTGGTTTTTAAACGCAAACCAAAAGCTAAAAAGGTCGTAACTGTTCAACCTGCACCAGCTGCTGACCCAAACATTATTACTACAATTAGTAATTATGGTTTTTTGATTGGTAGAATTATTCAAAAAAATATAATGGCAAACGGCAATATCATTTTACCAAGCGGTAAAAAAATTACTAAGCAAGATATAGATATTGCTCAAAAGCACGGTAAAATTATTGATATTACAATATACTCTAAATTCTACAATATAGAGAATTTATAATTTATAATCAATGTTATTCTTAAAAATATAAAGGTAGTTAAACCTTTTAAAATTATAAAATTGTGTAAAAACTTTTAAAATGCACAAATAGTTGCCGTTGCTACAAAACTTGAGCTTAATTGAATGACATAATAAATTTATCATTTAACCTACAACCAACTATTTTATGATTGTTGAAAACATTGCGTACTTAAACCTAATAAAATTTTATCTTATTTGAACAAAAAATATATTACAAATACATTTGTAATAACCAGTTTTATTTGCTGACTAATATTCTTTTGATAAA
>CAJTZR010000044.1 GCA_910584035.1 uncultured Christensenella sp.
TAAACATACAAAAATCACTATAACTAATGTAAACAATACGGCGATTGCAAATGTAACCAAAAAGTTCACCCAACCAAAGAAAACGCCAATGCCTACCATACTAGATAACAAATAATCAAGTAAATAAACCAAACCATAGCTTACGGCGTATGCAACAATGGAAGAAAATATTGATAAGAGGAACATTTCACAAAACAAAATGGTAAACATTTTCTTTTTATCCATACCATACACTTGCATAATCGCATAAAAATTACTCTTTTTCTTCATCATATAACGCATACTATACATAATGTTCAAGACCAATGCACTAATAATGCCAAGTCCAACCGTTGCCATAATACCATTTAAAATACTTGCAATAAGTTTAACAGTTGTTGACATTGAAAGTCCATATTCACTACCTAAACGTATTTGGTTTGCATTTAATATAAAGACTGCTTTTACATCGTCAATCAACTTATCTTTAAGTTTATACTCCGTCAAATACATTTTAGTTTGATAAGTAAACTTATTACCACTTTTGACAAAGTAATTATACAATTCGCTATCCTTGCAAGCAACAAATTGTTGACTTGTTGTATCTGTTAGTTGGTAAAAATGTTTATTCATAATTCCAACAATTGTAACACCTATTGACTTGCCATTAATTGTGATAGTCAATTGTTTATCCAACAAATCGCTTTGAAACCCAAGCTCCTCAAGTTCGTTTACAAAATACTCACTTATAATTATCTCATTTTGGTTCATAAAGTAATCTCTGCCTTTAAGCAATGATTTTTCACCTTTGAACCTATATCCCAATTCCTCATTGTGATGTGATTGCACAATATTTTCACCCATTTTATAAAAAGCAAAATCACCAGCGTGCATTTTATTCACATACTCGTCGGCACCAAAATTCAAATTACCATCATAATAATCGTGATTACATTGATAAGTTTGTCCGTCAATTGCAAAAGTCAAGCCTCTTAAGTTATCTGTATTTCTGCAAATTGCTATCTCGCTTATCTCGCCTATGCCATCAATATTGCTTGCTTGTGTTATTTTTGTATCTGAAAGTGGTGCATTTGTTTCAATAATTATATTGTGTGCAGAGCGATATGACTTAGTTAGCCTATCAGTTTCCTCACCTAAAGCCACTGAATATGCCGTAAAAATACACATAATGATAACCATTGCAAAAATTGACAAAGCAACTTTTACAGACGACCATTTCCTTGCCATAATGTTTTTCCAAGCAATTAGCATATCAGTCCTCCTCCGCAATATTTTTTATAGGTGCGGTTTTGTCCATAATCGCCCATTTTACAAGCATAATAGCAGTTATTATAAAATAACAAATTGCAAATACACCTACCACAACCCAGTAGTTTATGTCTATCATAAACGGATAGCCAAGTCCAGCACAATACAATGACACAAAATAGTTATACAATGGCAAAGTCATCCAACTTATAACGCAAACTATTGTTATAAGTAGAATAAATATCATAAAATATGCCATCATAATTCTAAATGTATTAGTTCCCAAAATTCTTAGCAAACTAATATGCTTTATATTTTGAGATATAATCATATTAATAAAGTTAAGCATTATAACAATACCACAAATTATCATTATAACACCAACAATCATACAAATTACTTGTGTATTTTTAACTTGAGTAATCAAGGAAAAAGCTGTACCCTCACTTAAAGAATACTTGTTGTGCAAAGCATTATAAACATCATAAAGTTTATCAATTTCTCCCACAATGCCATAGGCGGAAAAAGTAGTTTTGCTATCAAACAAAATCTTTTTTGCAGATGGCACAGAGATATAAAATATATACTTACTTAAAATTTCAAAGTTAATACCTATACTTGATGCAATATAATTTCTTAATGCTTTCTCGTCATATATTCCCTTAACTTGCAATTTAATTGTTGTATCATTAAAATTGTAATCAATATAATCGTTTACAGCAATTGTAGAACCTTCTTTCTCCAATTCACTAACCACAAAATCACTAATCCAAATGCCTAGTTCCTCTTTTTCGGGATTCCAAATCTCACCTTCAATAAAGAATTCACGATATATGTCTATATTTTGAATTTCTAAACAATCAGGGTAAAGTACGCTTGTGTTATAGTATATTGTGTAATCAAGATTGCCATCCTCATCAGGAACATCTTCATATGGCAACATTTCTACACCATTGTATCCTAGTGTAGCAATATTACAAGCGACACCAAAATTTGCTTCAAATTCCTCAAAATATTTTTCACTATTATTGTATAAATCTTCGTCTGCGTTACTTATCCAAATACCAATTGTATCTGGCATATATTCCTCATAATATCTATAAAAATTGCTTGGCAAAGCAGTAGCAATATTACACAAAGTGAATGCACTCATAAACAAAATGAGTGTCACTATTATTGCTATCAACACTTTTGATTTGTTTTTAACAATCTCACTGAGTGATAATTTAAGTGTAAAATTCATACTCCCCGCCATATTACTACAAAATTTACAAGCTTTTTCACACGAAAAACAATGTTAAAAAGCTATTCGTAATTATTGTAACACATTTATATATAAATAACAATAAATATGCGTAAAATATTTTAAAATAATAAAAAATCTTTATGCACATTAAATAAACAATAAAAATTGATAGTGTTTAAAAAATTAAGGTTTAAAATTAACAGTCCGCTTTAAATAAAAACTTATTGTGTTATTTTTATGTAACACATTATTTAGCTGTGGCTTTCCACAAATAAATACTTACTAATTTTATAAATCATTTATTCAGTAATTTATATGTTATTAAATTGTATGTCAAATAATTCTTACATTATAGCATACCACATAAGTCATTTATTAAGTAACTTACTACTTAAATCAACAGACTTTAGTTACAACAACAATTCTTTGTCCCACAATATTTAACTTTTGCATATATTTTAAATTAAAAATTAAACTATTTCCAAAATGTGTTATTTTATCTTAAATATTGCAAAAGCTATCCGTTTAAAAAATTGAAAAAAGCAAATGCTACTAATACAAGCTTTGCTATATATAAATTTAAAGTCAAAGATAATCACTTTTTATTTTACTATAAGCAAAGATAAGGAGGATATATGGAAGATATCAATGTCGAAGAGGTTACAAAAGCTTGGCGAGATAACAGAGGTTACGACCCAACTGGTAGCTACACTGGCAGAACTGACAAAGGTGATTCACCTACTCAAGACGCAGACGACCTATAAAAGGCAAGGGGAACTCCCCCTTGCCTTTTATATTTTTAAATTTAATGTTTGTGTTCATAAAGCGATTAAACAAATAATCAATTAAATTAAACTGAAAATACTTATTAATCAAAAAGACTTAATATCTATAATATCAATACTTTTGTCTTGCAATCGCATCAATATCAGCATATAAAGTTTCAGCTTCCACAACAAAGTCTTGTGCTTCAGCTTTTAAAGCATTTATTATGGTAGTATGCTTATTAAAAATATTAGTTACTTAATTCAATAATTTTATTTTCAAACCATTATACCAAAATGAAAATTAATACCGCTTTTACAATATAAATACAATCGCAAAAGCCAACCACTAAAATTAGCTAGTTTCAGTAAATTATAATTTCACTTACCTCACACCTATGACATTAGCTAAAAACTAAAATTATTAAGTTCAATATTAATACTCTTTTGTTTAGCAATATAGCACACTAATACTTTCAGTCAATGTAGTCAAAATCATAAAGTTTTTATCTAATGCGACTATCCGAGCAACATTTCACCCGTTTGTGCATTTTGATAATATACTAAATAGCCCCGATTTTTGTCGGTTTTTTCCTGAATTTGTAGCCATTCACAATAGCTAAGTTTGTCTTTGTCAATTTGATTATAATCGTCATATGGGATTGCATATGCAATAATTGTTGGAGTGTTTTCCTCAAAAATTACACCTACACTATAGTCATAATCAGCTTTTATTTTAACCCATTTTGACCCCCAGACTTTACTTTCTAACTCCTCATTTTTAGGATGTTGGTTTAAAAACTTTTCCAAATTTTCTTCTATTTCGGAGTAAAAATTATTTTTCTGCACGCACTTATCCTCAAAATTTTCTAATATAAAATTCATACCCGTATCAATTTTATCCTCTTGTCTCAAAAAAATCTCTTGTTCAACCTCAGTTTTTTCAATTTGCTTATTACTATTTTTATTTGAATACACTTCTTGCAAACAACCATTGTCATTATGTAAATTGTTTCCATATACTTGCAAGTCATCTTTTTGCATAATTTCGCTTATTCTATCCGTTTCATTATCACCATCGGCAGTTATAACCGATTTAGTTTTATTATTCAAATTTTCTTTTTGCACCTCAAAGTCGGCAATATTTCTCTCAAACGTACAAATACTTTCTTGCTGAGTTGCAACATTTTTTTCCTCTTGCATTTTTCCTATATCTATATTGTTTTTGCTTTCAGCTACCTTAGTTTTATTAGCTTTTGTGACATTTATTTCATTAGCAACTTTGTCTTGCAAATTATCTTTTTTATCTGCACTATGTAATTTAGTATCGATTTTTGACGAGTTATTAACATTTTCATCTATATAATTTACAAAACTATTGTTTCTTATAAACTTGTTATACTCAATTAAAATTTTATTAATATCTGCTTTACCAACAATACTGCCGCTACCAAGCAAATTATTATCATAATCTAATAACACTACACTTTTGCAATTAAAATTTGTATCAACTAAATTCAATTCATTGCTTTTTATAATTTTAATGCTTTTATTATCAAACAAAATAATTGTACTAATCTTATCAAACTCATCACCAACTAAATGAATCGCTCTATCTACCTTAACCAAGCCTTTAATATTACCTTTAATTACAAATATTTTCATATTAACACCTCAAGTAATTATATGCAGTCAATTTGCAAATTAAAACTAAAATTTTAATTAGGCTTTCGTCTATAAATAAAATAAATAGTTAAAATATATATTCTTTCATAATAATTGATGCACAATATTCCGATAATAAAGACAATTTATGAACATTTTTTTCTTACATTTTTCTATCTATTTCACTCTTTATAAGCAAGTTATAAATTTTAATATAAACTACTAATTTACTTAGATATTACTACTAGCCCAAATTATAAGATAGTTTAATCAAACAAAAAACAAGTCAACACCACACTAAAATTATATAATAATTGCTAAACAAATTTATTCATTTCCAAAGATTGTATAGTCAATACTTATTAAAATAAAAAATGTACTTACTATATTTTGTATTTGTTCTCAATAAAAAAAAGCTCTCATTGAGAGCTTTTTATAAATGATTTATTTAATAATTATTTTTTTCATTTGCTCGTAATTGTAATATCAATTGTTCGCAAAGTTCCTTATTATTTTTTGTCTTTAATAACAAGTTTACAAATTCTCTAGTTGCCTCTTGAGGATTATTAGCAAGCATAGCACGCAACGCAAAACTTGCCTCTAACTCTTTTGAAGTAAGCAACAAGTCATCTCTTCTTGTGCTTGATTTATCTAGGTCAATAGCTGGGAATACACGTTTTTCAGATAGCTTTCTATCAAGCCTTAACTCCATATTTCCAGTACCTTTAAATTCCTCAAAAATAACATCGTCCATTCTACTACCAGTTTCAACCAAAGCAGTTGCAATGATAGTCAAACTACCGCCGTGTTCAATATTTCTTGCACTACCAAAAAACTTTTTAGGATAATGCAATGCAAGTGGGTCAAGACCACCAGATAAAGTTTTACCACTTGACTCAGTAATTGTATTATATGCCCTTGCAAGCCTAGTCAAGCTATCCATAATAATAACTACATCTTTGCCAAGTTCAACTTGTCTCTTTGCTCTTTCCATCAAATTCTCAGCAACTTTTATATGGTGTTCAGCAGTTTCGTCAAAAGTTGAGTAAATAACTTCACCATCAGTTACAATACGTTTCATCTCAGTAACTTCTTCTGGACGCTCATCAATCAACAATACATAAACAACCAAATCTTGATTGTTATTCTTAATATTAGTTGCAATCTTGCTAATAACTGTAGTTTTTCCCGCTTTTGGAGGAGCAACAATCAAAGCACGTTGACCTTTACCGATTGGGCAAACCAAGTCAATCATACGCAAAGTAATATCGCTCTTTCCTCTCTCTTTTTCAAACTTTAAGATACTATCAGGATAAATTGCAGTCAAATCGTCAAAGTAGCATCTATTACAAATTGTATTGATAGACATTTCATTTATTTTAGTAATGTTAACAACGGCAACTGGTTTGCCTTCATATTGTGCTTTAGCAATACCAGTAATTAAATCGCCTCTACGCAAACCAAAACTCGCAATCAGTTTTTTAGATACATATGCGTCCTTGCTCCTATTTCCGTCAAGCGAACGAGCAAAACCATAACCATCTTCCATAATATCCAAGTAACCAAGGTCACTAATACTGTTCAAATCAATCTGCGGAGCCTCAGGAATCTCACCAACATCGTCAACATCAACGTCATTCGCTATTACATAACAAGAAATAGTTTCCTCAACTTGTTCCTTTAACCAAGATTTCTCTGGAACATTCTCCCAATCAATTGTATAATCACCTTTTGCTGGTTTAGTAGGTCTACCTCTAGTAACTTTCATTGGCTTTTTATCAACACCACATTTTGCCTTATAAGCCAAAGTCGCTAATTCCATTTTAGGATAAATTGTAGGAGATTCTACTCCAAGATAAGCCGCTACATCACGTAATTTTCCTATTGGCAATTTCAACAAATCCTCAATACGAAAATTAGTTAAATCAATTTTATTATCAAGCATAATACACCTCTTAAATAAAAAATAATTTTTTCATTCTATAATAATGTAATGTTTAATTGCTAAGTAAATGTAGAATAAAAAATAAAAAGTTAATATAAAATTATGTGTCGTAAATTTGAGAAAACTCAAATTTAAACAAAAGCTAATGTTTTTTACTTAAAAATCAAGCCGACACAATTTGAATTAACATCAGTTGCTGTCAAATGCCACTGAGTGTCGCTTAACGACAACTTCCGATAATACAAAATTATTTTAAACAAATTAAAAATATAAAAAGTTTAAGCATAATTAAACTAAATAGTTCACCTTAAATTGCATATTATCATTTAGTTTAATTATTGCAAAAACCATAAATCAAAAATTAACAACACAAATTATCTATTAAAAACGATAATCTTAGTTTCCTCGCCGTCAAAGTCAGTTCTGTCAAAATCTATTGCATCATTTGCGTAGATTATCCTCTCTTCGTCAAACAATTTCAAAAAGTTATCAACTTTGTCAATATCCATATCACAATCACGGGTCCTATAATGCATAGGAATTACCACATCTGGCATTAAAAGGTCAACATACTCTTTAGCACTCTGTGCATCAATAGTATAATTGCCACCAACTGGAATTAACAAAATATCAACCGAACCAATTTGAGAGCAAATATCAATCGAACAAGCCTCACCCATATCACCCAAATGACAAATATCTACACCATCCATACGGAATTTAAAAATCAAATTTCCGCCTCTACGACTGCCAAAATGATGGTCGTGATAAGACTGCATACTTGTAATGTGTACTCCGTTTATTTCAAAAGCACCCTCTTGATTTAGCAAAGTATATTCCCCATCAACCGCTACCACATAGTTATGGTCATCGTGATTGTGAGAAACTGATACGATATCTGCAACCAGCCCTTTTGGCATATCATAGCCAACCATTTCACCCTTATACGGGTCAGTAATAATTGTAGTACCTGTTGATTCCACTAGCTTAAAGGCAGAATGCCCTAGCCATTGAATGTTCATTTTCTGCTCCCTTCAAATTTATTTTAATAACAAAAATAGTAACAACTCTTATTTTTGCTATATCTTTATTATATAATAAATTAGCAATTTTTACTATTCTTTTTTGATAATTTTATTAATTTTAATGCTAAATTTAGCATTTTTTGATACTTTTACCAATTTATCAACTATTATATAGCTTAATATTTAAAATATTTTAACCTAAAACCAAGTAAAATTTAGCCTTAAATAGTCTAAAAATTACCAATGATTTTATTTGATACCGCTCTTAATAAGCATATCATTAATCTTATCGTGAGGGTCAAGCAATGTAGAAACTGACCTATCTTGATTACAAGTTGCAATGATATTTGCAACAAACTTAGACATATCAGCACTTATAAACCATTTGCAGTTTTTAACCTCGTCTGGTGTATATGTCAAGTTAGTTGAAAGCACTGCTGTAAACAAACCATCTTTATATGCCTTGTTAAATTTCTCAACACCCTCTGTAAACAATGCAAAAGTGGCAGTGATAAAAATATTTTTACAACCTCTATCTTTAAGTTCCTTACATAAATGCAACATACTATCACCAGTTGCAATAATATCGTCAGCAACAAAGATATCCATACCTTTAACATCATTACCAATATACTCGTGGCTTACAATTGGATTACGTCCATTTACTATTGTAGAATAATCACGGCGTTTGTAAAACATACCCAAGTTAATTCCAAGCATAGAAGAATAGTAAATATTTCTACCCATTGCCCCCTCGTCTGGTGATACTATCATAAAATGCTCTTTACCAAGATTAACTTGTGGGAACTCCTTAAGCAAAGCTTTTAAAATTTGATATGTAGCAAAGAAATTATCAAAGCCCATTTCTGGAACAGCATTTTGTACACGTGGGTCGTGTGCATCAAAAGTGATAATATCTGTAACGCCCATATGTTTTAGCTCTTTTAACATTGAAGCACAATCCAAAGACTCTCGGCTATTTCTGCGGTGTTGTCTACCACCATATAAAATAGGCATAACAACTGTCATACGTCTTGCCTTACCAGCATTAGCACAAATCAATCTCTTCAAATCACAATAATGGTCATCTGGTGACATTCTGTTAGGTGTGCCAAACATTGTATATTCAATGCTATAATTACCTACATCACAAATAAAAAATAAATCTTTACCTCTTACAGAGTCATTTATGATACCCTTACCATCACCAGTAGTAAAACGTGGGCATTTGCTGTCAATCAAAAATGTCTTCTTTTTAGGCAAATTATTTTTTTCTGCCTCGTCATTATACCATTCAACCAAATACTTGTCTACCATTTTAGCAAGCTCTTTTGCACCCTCAGTAGGCAATACAGCCAAATCAACATCTTTCACATCACTAATCTTAAAGATTTCCTCGTTCACCTTCATTAGTTCTCCTCACATTACAAATTTTATTCAAGTTGAATACAACCATTTTTTATTAAATTATATCAAAACAAATCAAAAACTTTTACAAGATGTATCGATTTTCGGCGTGTTTTTTAATTTTTATCAAAGTTTATAATATCATTGATTATAATATGTAATCATAAAATTATTAGCACAAAAACACAACAAGTTATTTTTTGGTATATACAAAATATCACAATAATTACTTTGCTAAACTCCATAATATACTGCCATAATTTATTTGCCTAAGTCTTAATATATCACAAATAAACACTCGTTATAGACACCACAAATTTTTAATCAAAACAACTAATTATGCGTTGTACAAATTATTACTGCTAAATACTGCTTCTGTAGTAATATTAATGCCAAGTTTTTTAATAACAGCCTCGTCAGTAGTTGGCAAAATACAGCTTCCGTGTGCCTCTGTACCAAACAACAAACTTACCTTAGACATAGCCTTTGCTGCTGTAGGATTAGTTACTGCACCAATACTTAAAGCAATCAACATTTCTTCCAAAGTTAAATACTCATATTTCTCTTTAAGTAAAGATTTTTTCATTTTCAAAATTGGTTCAATTGTCACTGGTGAGATAAGATTAATATCATCACTTATATTTGCAAGTTCCTTAATAGCATTAAGCACTGCCGCAGAAGATGCTGACAACAAATTTGATTTTTTACCAGTTACTATTCTACCATTTGGCAACTCCAAAGCTACAACTGGTAAACCACATTCAGCTGATTTTTCCCTAGCTACAACAGCTACCTTTCTGTCATCTGGGTTAATGCTCAAATCACCCATTAACAACTCAATTTTTTCTTTTGTTGATTTATCACCATTGCCTTGAACATAATCGCAACAAGCTTTGTAATATCTGCGGATTACCTCTTGCCTTGCCGCCCTTTGCACAACCTCATCATCAGTTATTGCAAAACCTGCCATATTTACGCCCATTTCTGTTGGTGAACAATAAGGACATTCCCCAGTTATTCTTTCAAGAATAGTTCTCACTACTGGGAACACCTCTATATCTCTATTATAGTTAACTGTGCTTATACCATACTTTTCCAAATGAAAGTGGTCAATCATATTAACATCTTTCAAGTCAGCTGTAGCCGCCTCATAAGCTACATTGACTGGGTGCTTAAGTGGCAAATTCCAAATAGGGAATGTTTCAAATTTAGCATATCCCGCACGATTACCTCGTTTGTATTCGTGATATAGCTGTCCCAAACAAGTTGCAAGCTTACCACTACCAGGACCAGGTGCTGTTACAACTACTAATGGTCTTGTAGTTTCAATAAATGGATTTTTACCATATCCCTCATCACTAATAATTGTATTTATATCAGTAGGGTAACCTTTTGTTTTTGTGTGAATATAAACACGCTCACCCCTACGTTCCATTTTGGTTTTAAATAAATCTGCTGCTGGTTGTCCTTCATATTTTGTTATAACAATACTGCCAATATAAATGCCCAACTCTCGCATATTGTCCATAAGACGCATTACATCTGCATCATATCCGATACCATAATCCGCCCTAATCTTATTACGAGCTAAATCTTCACTGCTTATCGCAATAATAATCTCAGCTTTATCCTTTAGTGTTTCTAAAAGTTTTACCTTGGCATTCACATCAAATCCTGGCAAAACCCTTGAAGCGTGACAATCGTCAAACAATTTTCCGCCAAATTCAAGATAAAGTTTATCATACTTACTTATCCTTGCAAGTATGTTTTCTTTCTGACGCTTGACATATTCTGCATTATCAAAACCGTATTCCATAACAAACCTCTTTAGCAATTTTAAATACTCTTTTGCTTTACCTATATATAATAACATTTTATTTATACTTTTTCAATCTTTTTTATGTAAATTTTTATTTAATTTTATATATTTTATTTTACTTAAATTTTAACTGCAATTATATTTACAAATTATGGAATTTTACAATTAAACAAATAAGATATGGAATCTTCCATACCTTATTTTAATTGCCAATAATTTTTCAATTTCATTACATATTAATTTTATAAAAACTAACTATCAATTTCAATTTTAGTCTATTTGCAACACATTAATCAACTACTTTTTACACTTAGATAAAATATGTTATATCAACTAACCCACAAACGACATTCCACAATAAATTTGAATCGTTTACTGATAAACCATTTTTATTAATAATCAATGTTGCTAGTTGAATATATGCCTTATCGCTTAAACTATCAAACAATGCTTTGTCATTAGCCAATTGCCTAATATAATTAACATCTGCGGAGTTTACCTTGCCGTCACCAGTCAAATCACCTAGCACAGATAGATACATTTCCTCTATCATTTCACCACTATTAGTGTATATCTCTACTCTCCAACCAGTTCCAACAGCTAGTTCCATTCCATTGTTTAGCTTATCTGCAAACTTGCTATCCGCTCCATCACCATACACAACATTATTTACACAATCTTTTAATTTGATTATTGTTCCCTCATAATTTATATTGCTTACAAATTGGTTTACACTTGTGTTTGGTGCTATATTGCCTAATACTAACTTACCACCATTTACCTCTTGCCTTTTTGCATAATCATTTACTGCGTGTATCAAATTATTATCTGAATAATTCTTTCTTGTTCCATTTTCCAAATATACAAAATCATATACATTGCTACTAATAATATTCTCAAATACAACATCACCATTATTTAAAGCTGCAATGCTTGAAACTTTATTATTAAAAAAGTGCATATAAGGTGAATCGGAATTATAAGTACTATATCCACTTGTAAATGGCTCATTACCATAATCATCTGCCAAACTAATACCAATTTGTGGCTCACCACTGCTCTCTAACGTTCCAGTTATGTTAATCTTTTGGTTATTAGTTAAATACCAATCTGAATTTGTAAGTATATTTTTATTATCATTATCCATTTTGTAGTTACTATAAACTTTTACTGATTTACTTATATTAATAATGCCATCTTTTGTAGCATTAAACACACCAGCACCATAAGAAAATGATTTATTATTAGTTATTGTTCCACCATTCAAAATTAAAGTAGTTGGAACTCCTACAGTTTTATTATCAAACATACCAATTCCAGCACCACCAGAACCATAAGGTCTCGTTGCAGTTTCGGGAATATAATTGCTTACAACATAGTTATTTGCAATTTGACCACCATTGATTGTCAAAGTACTACCATTGCCAACACAAACGCCTATACCACTTGCAAGATGGTCACTAGGCTTTGTTATAACATTATTAAAAATATTAGCATTATTTACAACACACTCTGCAAGTTGAAATACAAATAAACCAGCTGCACAGGAATCTGCCACATTTTCAAAGATATTCACATTATTTATTGTGCAACTAGCATAGCTGGCAATGTAAATTCCAGCACCATTTTGTGCAAAGTTTTTACTAAATGTACCGCCTTGAATAGTTAATTTTGAGTTTGACTCCGCATTTGATGCATCAACTAGGATTCCTCCAGCATCAAAATCACTGCTATTAGAATTAATTTCACCATCAACAAGTGCTGTTACACAATTTTTCAACCAAATACCTCCAGCTTTTGCTTGATTAGTTCTTACAAAATTACCATCAACAATAATGTAATCAATATTTAGTTCTGAATTAATGGCATAGATTCCGCCACCGCCTTTACCGCTAGAATTTCCTATAATTTTGGCATTTTTTATACTTACCACACAATTGTTAACATTAATAGCACCACCTAAATTAGTAGCATAGTTTTCCATAAATAGTCCGTCATTAATATTTAAAGTGCTATCCATTGCATATATTGCTCCACCATTTACGGCATACTTATTGTCAGCTATTTTACCGCTATTAAAATTTAATGTTCCATTGTTTTCAACACAAATAGCACCACCACTACTTGCACCAGCTCCACCAGTTATTCTACCAGGTGCCATTGTTGTTAAATAATACTTTAAATAATCTGTACTAGTATCTTTATACAATGTATATCTTTCATTTATGACATCACCTTGATACTTGTTATCCTCAATTGTTAAAGTACCACCATTAACATAAATTGTTGAGCCACAAGAAGTAGGCTTATTTATATTTCTGTCAATAGTATACCCACTTAAATCTAATAATATATTTACTCCCCTATCAACAAGTATACAGCCATTTAAAAAAGCCCCATCTATATTCCCAAATGATGTTGTTTCAGTCAAAATACTATCTATAGTAATAGTAGTTTCCTTTGCAGTCCAATGTCCTTTCATTAAAACTTTAACTTGTGTGCCACCATTAGCTTTAGATTGTTTTACTGCTTTATCCCACTCTGTAGCCATTGCCTCACAAGTACCACTAAGTATAAAGTCATAGTCATCCTCATTAAATTCGCTATCTGCTACAACTTCTTTATTATCAAAATTAGCAAGACTATCTTTATTAGCACCGCCTACTACAATAACATTAGTAGACACCAAACACCCAATAACCATAAAACAAATAATGGCTATCGCTAAAAAGATTATCCCCGCTCTTTTTATGTTTTTTATCATAGCAAAAACCTCCTATTTCCCACTACATA
>CAJTZR010000045.1 GCA_910584035.1 uncultured Christensenella sp.
TAAATTACTCAAAAATACCCCCGATTTTCGGTGGGTATTTTCAAAAAATCGACTTATTGCAAAATATTGACTTTACAAAAAATACAACAAGGCAAAAATTATCATTTTGCCTTGTTAGTTTTATTATTTGTTTTTTGATTTTTCAAGCCAGTAATTGGCTTAAATCGTTTAAATGTTCAAATTTTAAATTGCAAGTAATTTGCTTTTCACCAAATTATTATAGTTTGAATTAAATTCAGTTAATGCAAAATGTAGTTCGTTCACTATTATCAAAGCACAGCGAAAAACTTTTTGTAGGCATATATACAATAGCACTCAATAATGCAAACTATAAGAAACAAATTTTATCTAGTATTAAAAACATAATATTTCTAATAAAATTTACTTGCTTTACTTATACTCTTGTTTAAATTAAGTTCAGTTACTAAAAATATTCCTATGGTCTGTTTGTTTTCAGTTGCATATAAACTAATAATTTTATTAATTTTAAAGCTTACTAAAATTACATCATAGCAAGTTTATCAATAAACTTATCTACACTTGCGGTATCGCCACCAATAATAATTGTATCACCTTTACGCAAGAAAGTATCACCACTTGGGCTTGAGGTTACTTTGTCGCCGTTTTTAATAACTAGCAAAGTTACGCCAAACTTTCTACGCATATCAATCTCAATAAGGGTTTTATCTTCCCATTTTTGAGGAACGTCTGCCTCTGCAATAGTAAAGTGTTTATCCAAAACCATTATATCGTTTAGGTGTGGTGTAATTAATCTTACAGCCATTTTTTGTGCCATTTCTTCCTCTGGCTCAATAACCAAGTCCGCACCAATTTTTGTAAGCACCTCTTTATGTTTTTTGCCGTTTGCTTTAGCAACAATAAATGATGCACCTTGCTCTTTACAAATTAATGTAGTAAGTATACTTGATTGCATATTTTTACCCATACAAACTATAACTGCGTCAAAATTGCTAATGCCTATTGCTTTTAAAGCTTGCTCGTCAGAGGCATCGGCAATAACCGCGTGCGTAGCATAATCTGTTGCAGCATTAACTCTATCCTCGTCTATATCTACAACAAGCACTTGTTTGTCCATTTGGTGTAGTTCTCTTGCGATAGCACTACCAAATTTACCAAGGCCAATAACGGCAAATTCATTCATTTCCTTTTTTACTATAGCCATAATTCCTCCTAGCCAATCATAATTTTAGCATCAGTGTATTCTATTTTATCATTTATATTTTTACGTTTTGCAATTGAGAAACCAATTGTAAGCGTACCTACTCTACCAATAAACATTGTTAAGCATAGTAGCAATTTACTTGCCACACTAAGGTGTGGAGTAATACCCATTGTTAAGCCAACTGTTGCAAAAGCACTTGTTACCTCGTACAAAATACTCTCTGCCGTTGCGTTAGTATTAGGATTAACACTTTCAAACAATAGTATTAAAATAGTATTTAACAAAATAATCAATATAGCAAACATAATTATTGTAATTGCACGTTTAATTATAACATTATTGATTTTGCTCCTACGAACATTTACATCTCGCTCACCTTGCAAAGTACGAATAGCGGTAAGGAACAGCACTGCGATTGTAGTAGTTTTTACACCGCCACCAGTTGATGATGGTGAAGCACCAATAAACATAAGGATAAGTGTAAGCAAATAAGATACTGGTGTAAGGCTTGCTTGAGGCACTGTTTCAAAACCTGCTGTACGAGGTGTAACAGACTGGAATAAAGCAGCAAGAATTTTACCACCGACACTAAAGTCTTTAAGTACACCATTCCACTCTGTTGCCATAAACGCTGCCCAACCAAAAATAGTTAAAACAGCTGTAATAATAATTACCATTTTAGTTTGTAAAGTTAATTTCTTTTTCTTACGAGTTATTCTATCACCAATATCTAGCATAACCATAAAGCCGATACCGCCAGTGATTATCAAAGCCATAACTGGTAAGCAAACGAAAGCGTTTTGTGCAAATGCACTAAGTGAGCCGAACTGCTGACCGCCTACCACTCCTAATATATCAAAACCAGCGTTACAAAATGCGGATACGGATATAAAGATACTGACCCAAACGCCATATCCCCCATAGGCAGGAATAAAGCTACACATTAACACTAATGCACCAACAAATTCTATTACAAAAGTCAATATCAGTATCATTTTTATAGATTGAACAATGCCTTGCAATCTATCTTGACTTAAAGCCTCTTGCAACATTAGTCTATTTTTTAGAGTTATACGTTTACGCATCATTAAAAACAATAGTGTTGTAGCAGTCATAACTCCTAAACCGCCAATTTGTATAAGCAGTAAAATAACCATCTGCCCAAACAGATTAAATTCCGCAGCGGTGTCCGCTACAATCAATCCAGTTACGCAAACGGCTGAAGTAGAAGTAAATAGAGCATCAATAAAAGGAAACCATTTTAAATTGTTATGAGCAATTGGAAGTGACAAGAAAAATGCCCCCACAAAAATTATAAGTGCAAAACCAATCGCTATTACCCTAACGGGTGTCATAATTTTAAATCGTTTTTTTTCCAACATATTTACCATACAAAGAGTTGTTCAGTTAACAAAATAACCAAAAACACTTTTTAAGTATAAAAATTAATATATAAATATTGTAACAAATTTTGCAAAAAATAACAAGCCTATAAACATACTTTTTTTATTTTATATATTTTATTTTATACAAATATACAAAATTCACCCTAAAAATACGCTGTTTAAAGGGTGAATTTAATTATTTAACTACTATTTTAAACTTGAGTTACTTTCACCTCAACCACAAGTTTTATTTTGCTTGTAAAATCGTTAGCCATAATTTGCTCTTTTTGCTTAGGATGTTTTTTATAGAAGCCGTCCCTCACATTCAAAATATCTGTATTATTACTTTCTCCAAAAGCGTATAAGCTTTGCAAGCGGTTATCAATTGAGGCGATAAGTCTTGCAAGTTCCTCGTCACTCATATTAAAAGTAACTTTCCCGTTTTCTTGTCGGCTTTCTGTTCTAATAGTTTTAAGTTTGATTTTAATTTTGCATTCCATTTTATCCAAATCATAATCAATATTAGCATTACTGGATATGATATGCACGCTAAATATTTTATCACCTTCAACTTTTAAAACTCCGTCTTGCATTTTCTTTTTGGCAAGGTTATAGCTTTGAGTTTGCTCCTCATCTAAAATACATTTCAAGCCGTTTTCGTCCGCCATTGCTGTAGTGTTTATAATAAACTTGTTCGCTTCGCTCTCCTCCTCTTTAGATTGGTCAGTTGAGGGTTCTGTCTTTTCCACTTTTACAACTGGCATATAGTTGATTTTATTTTTGTTCTTAGAATTTCTTACATACTCTTGCAAAGATATTGCAGATATACCAAGTGGTGCTTTTGTTGGTCTTAATTGCCTTACTAATTGCAAACTTGCAACCTCACCAGCAGCAACGCTTGCATTTAACACATCTTCAGCCTTTTCCTCCGCCATAGCAATAAGCATATTGTCGTGTACTCGGTCATCCATAAAGAAAGTATCAACCAATTTCAAATCGCCATTTTGCATCATACCTTTTCCCAAAATCAAAATAGCTGCTTGAGCAAAAGACAGAATTACGCCTTGTTCCTTTTCCAATTTATCCACTGCTAAATCTATGTTTTGAGCATTGGCTTTTAATGTGATATAATTGTTGCCACCGCCACTTGCAACACCGCCATTCTTTGGCAGTACTACTTGAGTATACAAGGTGTATTCGTCATTTTCATAATCAAGACCTATGCCCACAACTATATTTCTATTTACCACGCTAACATTAAAAACCAAAGCATTAAATACTACTAAACCTACACAAACAATAAGAATTAAAAACCATTTTGAAACAAAAATCTTTTTCATACTTTCTCCTTTTCACGGATTTTTGTGTAAATAAGCATTACTAGCGGAATCAAAAACTGGCACACAAGTATAAAATACTTGACACCGCCTATCGCAAAGTTGTGAGCATTCTCTAATTTTTTAACCCAAAACCATTCCACACAAGACACAAACACAATGTTAAAAGCGATTGCTACAAACTTGCTTTTTATAAGTCTTGCAAGTGCATTTGTTGCAGTAAGGAATAGTAAAATAATCTGCAATAATGACATAATCATCCATACCAAAATGCTTAGAAAGTTAGTTGCACCTAATAGCTCACTTAAAGTATTGAATACGGACATTCTGTTAAATGCGTAATGCACTAGACTGCCAGCCTCACCATAAACAGCAATAAAAGCCACATAAAATAAAACTACTGCAACGCTAGAAATAATTAGTGCTACTGGCACAGATGCCTTATTTAAAATTTTGTTTTTATGATTTTTAACAGTAAAGTAAACAAGCGGAATATAATCACCAAACCACACAGCATAGTCTGTAAAACCACCTAAGAAATTTTGATTATTACCTCCGAAAATCGGGGTTAATTCGGATAAATCCCATTTAAAGCTAGGTGTTAAAACCATAACAATTAGGATTGCCAAAATAAAATAAAAGATAATCTCAAATAGTCTTGCTATAGTATTTCCGCCCTTGCTTACAATATAGGAAATAACAAATGCAAAAGCCAAAATAATAAAGTCATAACGACCTTGGTCAAACAAGCTATTTGATGTATAAGTAATTAAACCTGAATATAGAACGATTAATCTAATCATTGCATAGCCATAAATAACAACGTCAAGGATATGAAGCCATTTGCAATTATCCGCAAGAAGATTGACACGCTTTACAACATACAAGGTTACAAAAAACATCACTGATTCAATTGCAAGCAAAATACCTATTATTAACCAAGCGTCACGCCCTACTGTTTCATACAAGTAGGACGGAAGCATAGATATTTTAAATGCTATCATAACTACAAAAGCTATAACTGCAAATTGATTTGTATATATTACATTATTTTCTTGATAATTTTTTAATGCTTTTTCCATATTATCCTTTACTTTGCTCTAATCCTATTTTTAGTAGGAATACTAAACGGACGTTTTTTCATATCTATCAAATGTTCCTTTGCCATAGCGTCTTTTAAGTCGGACGGCAACAACGGAGTGAATGGTGCGAGATATGCAGTTCCAAAATTCTTTAAGTTTACCATATATGCGAATAAAACTATCACTGCTAGTATCAAACCGAAAATACCCAATACACCAGCAATACCTACAAACAATATGCGTAAAATACTACCTGCATCAACCTCATCTGGAACGCAGTATAAACCAATTGTTGACGTTGCAGTAACTAGTAACGCTGGCACAGATAGCAAACCAGCACTAACCGCAGACTCACCGAGTACAATTGCCCCCACAATGGAAAGAGCTGTTCCAACATATCTAGGCATTCGTACGCTTGCCTCATTGAGGATTTCAAACACCACGAGCAAAACTAACATTTCTATCGTAGGTGTCAACGGGACGCCTTGTAAGCTGTTCATAATTACTACAAGCAACTTGAGTGGGAACATATGGTACTGGAACTCTTGCAGTGCAACATACGCAGCGGGCAAACAAATTGCAATTATCATAGCTATAACTCGCAGAATACGTATTGTAGATGCACGATAGCTTTTAATATAATAGTCCTCACTGGCTTGAAAATGCTCAAATAACACAAACGGCAAAGTCAGCACTGTAGGTGAGCCGTCAACTACAATAGCAACTCTACCTTCAAGCAATTTGCCCGCAACAATATCTGGCTTTTCAGCCATTCCCACTTGATTGAATAAGGAATATTGATTGTCCTCAATATATTTACCAATATATGAACTATCAATAATGCCGTCACAATCAATACTGCTTATGCGTTTTTTTATTTCATTTACAATATTCTCATCAGCAACTCCGTCAATGTACGCAACCGCTAATTGAGTGCCAGAATATTTGCCCACTTGCATTAAGTCAAAAACCAAATCAGGCGTTTTAAATCTACGCCTAATCATAGTCATATTAACTTTCATATCCTCCACAAAACCCTCACGAGGTCCACGGAGTACAGTTGATACGGGCGGTTCAGTAATCCCTCTTACCTTGTAATCTCTAAGTGACAACACAAAATAACTTTCTGCCCCGTCTATCATAAGTCCAACATCACCACTTGCAATCATACCAATCATTTTCTCAAAAGTATCACATACTATGATTGGGTCGGTAATGTAAATTACTTTATTGATAATGTCAGCTGTAATAACATCACTACCACCTACCTCAACGCAAGTAGTATCACGATGTAACAAATTTTGTTTATTTTCATTTCCCTCACACTCATTGCTAGACAAATCACTTGCATTATAAAAATCAGTTGCATTGCAGTTGTTGTTTTCGTCTAAAATGCTTGTTATATCAATGCAATCAATGTTTTTTATTGTGCTGTTGAATCTCTCTGACGCACGTGCTTTAAAATCAATGTCACATCTCTTTAATGGCTCAATAACATTTCTGTCAATAATTTCTTTGTTTGTCAAGCCGTCAACAAAACACAAAACAGCTGGTTTGCCTAATGCCATAATATCTAGCATTAGCACATCTTTAGAGTTTTTAAAGGCTGTATTTAACTTTTTTCTTTCTTCTTGATAATTATACATACCTCAATTATTGCTTTAAAATAATTGATTATACATAAAATCAAGATTTATTCACAAAATAATAGTGCATATCATAGTCGCAGTTAGTAAAGTAATGTAAAAAAAGCAATATTTATCTAAGTTTTGTGCAAAATTTGTAAATTTTTATAAAATATTTACCAAAAAGCACTTGTCAACAATAATCGGTTGTGATATAATTTAATAAATTAAACGGGGGCTGCTTATGAATTTCAGCAATAACTTAAGAAAAATTAGAAAATCTTTAAAATTATCTCAAGCGGATTTAGCGGAATTGGTTGATATTTCTCAACGAACTATCTCTCACTATGAAAAAGGCGATAGTGAGCCAGAGTTAATTATCGTATGCAGATTAGCCGATGCTTTTAATGTTACATTGGACCAACTTTTAGGCTATGATGCAAACTCAGATGCAGGCAGATATATTGACCTTAAGAATTTAACTTTGGAATATTATCACCAAAAGAAAGAGGCTGAATACAAATTAAAAAATGACTTTCCTCTTTAATTAAGGCAATAATGTAAATTAAAAATCAAATAATATGTCGTTAAATTTGAGACAATTTCTTAAAATATAACAATATTCTCAACGGGTACTATATGCTACTCGTAGATATTTTTTATAGATGTTTTAACAAAAACTGACATATACTTTCTAACAATAATATTAAAGTTACAAAAAAATAAATGCACCTTACTTGGTGCATTTATTTTTTTAATTTTATTTGTGATATTAACTAATTATAAGTCAACAACTAATTGCCATTAACACATTATTACTTACTAAATTTAAAATCTAATTGATACTTATTTAATCAACCTTTTGATATGGCATTATTTTTTGCTGTCAAAGCTTCATCAGATATTTTCACATTGCCTTTTAAAGAGTATTCTATTTTTCTATCACCTTTTTCATAATACAATTTTTGTCCTTTGATATAAAAGATAGCTGGGTTTGTACTTAGTTCTACCCACTTGCCGTCCTTTTTAGAAAATTTTGTTTTAAAATCTGTTGCAAAATACCTCAAATCTGGTGTGCCTACAATATCCAAAGGAGAATAAATTTGATTTTTTGTCCACTCCTCAACATCTTTTTGCTCAGTATATAATTTATAGCTCCATTTCTCATTTGAATAGGTGTACATTTCTACAGCTTCCCTAGTATAAATAACATACTGCTCAGTTTTTGTTCCTTTTGCATATCTTGTATTTTTATCACGGATATTCATTTTAGTTACTGAACCATCAATATCATACTCAATAACGCTCCAACTTTCCGCTATAAAAATCTTTTGCAAAAACTTGTCAGGTCTACTTGGAACGCAACCAACAAGTCCCATTGTTAACAAAACAATCATTATTAAAATTGTAGTTAAATAAGCAATTCTTTTTTTCATATACACCCCATACTAATTACAAATTATTATTCTAAATTAAATTTGCAATCAAACTATTAGATAAATACATATAATCATCTTTTATCGCAATATTTTTATCTGTAATATTGTAATACATTTTATCATTGTCAATGTCACAAAGTAATTTTTTGATACTCTCTTGTCCAAACTTATTTGTCATAAACTCAATGTCAATACCGCTATCCATACGCAATGCTAACATTATGTACTCTGCAATCATATCGTCCCTAGATAAAACCTCTTCAACTTGCCTTGAACTGCCAGCAATGTACTTGGCTAAATCGCTAGTATTATAATACCTAACATTGCCAATTAAACTATGGGCAGATAACCCAAAACCCACATACTCTTTCAGTGTCCAATATCCAATATTATGCAAGCACGGCTTACCAAAATTAGATACTTCATACCTATTTAGTCCCGATTTTTGTAGGGTTATTTTAGCTATATCATACATTTCTACAGTTAAATCGTCATTAGGCAAAACTAATTGTTTGCTACTAACTTTATCATATAATGGTGTACTTTCCTCCAAAATTAATGAGTAGCAAGAGACAGACTTTACCCCAAAATCAATAACCTTTTTAATATCATTTTTCACAATATCCAAAGTTTGATAAGGCAGTCCTACCATCATATCGCAGTTAATATCCAAACCACTTTGCACTAACATTTTTAAACAATCACAAGCTTGTTTGGAATTATGTATTCTACCAATACCCTTAAGCACTTTGTCATTTAAACTCTGCACTCCAACACTAAGCCTTGTAATGCCAAGTTCTTTATAAAACTTTACTTTTTCTTGCGTATAACTACTAGGATTGCCCTCAATAGTAAATTCTTTCAAGTCAAGTTTAAAGTTGCCTTTAACTGCTTGGAAAATGCTTGCAATGTGTTTTTCATTTATAAATGTAGGAGTACCCCCGCCGATAAAAATGCTATCTACAACATATCCACTACTATCAAAATCGTTAATCTCTTGTACTAAACGAGCGATATATTTTTCTACATACTCACCTTTGCACGCAAAAGATACAAAGTCACAATATTTGCACTTGTTCTCACAAAATGGTATATGAATGTAAATTGATAACTTTTCCATAACACTTTTAAAACAGACTATTTATCAAACTTCAAAATAGTCATAAACGCCTCTGACGGAACTTGAACAGTACCTACTTGACGCATACGTTTTTTACCCTCTTTTTGCTTTTCAAGCAATTTTTTCTTTCTTGTAATGTCACCACCATAACATTTTGCAAGTACGTCTTTACGCATTGCTTTTACAGTCTCTCGAGCAATTACCTTTGAGCCGACACTTGCTTGGATAGGTATCTCAAACATTTGGCGTGGTATAACTTCTTTAAGTTTTTCTGCAATGCTTCTACCCCTTGCATAAGCTTTATCTTTATGCACAATTAGACTTAACGCATCGCAAATTTCACCATTTAACATAATATCCAGTTTAACAAGACTACTCTGTCTATAACCAGCAATCTCATAGTCAAAGCTTGCGTAACCTTTTGTTCTTGATTTTAAAGAATCAAAAAAGTCGTAAACAATCTCATTCAAAGGAATTTCATATTCAATACGTACACGTGTTGTATCAAGATATGTCATATCAATATGTACACCTCTCTTGTCTTGGCACAATTCCATAATAGTACCAACATACTCTGGCGGAGTGTACAAATATGCTCTAACAATTGGCTCTTCCATATAATCAATTTCTGATTGAGGTGGCAAGTTAGTAGGGTTTGCTACCTCCACCATACTGCCATCAGTCTTAATTACGTGGTAGGAAACAGATGGTGCTGTGGTAATAATGTCAAGGTCAAACTCTCTCTCCAACCTCTCTTGGATAATTTCCATATGCAATAAACCTAAAAAGCCACATCTAAAACCAAATCCTAAAGCTACAGAAACCTCAGGTTCATACAATAGTGACGCATCATTTAATTGCAATTTTTCCAAAGCGTCTTTTAAATCACCATATTTCGCACCATCGGCAGGATATATACCACTATATACCATTGGCATAACATTTTTATAACCAGGTAATGGCTCAGTTATTCCGCCACTTGCCAAAGTAATGGTATCACCAACTTTTGTATCACTAACATTCTTGATAGATGCACACAAATAACCTACATCACCAGCCATTAATTCATCAACTGCAATCATTTTAGGATTAAATATTCCAACCTCAGTTACTTCGTAACTCTTTCCAGTTGCAAACATTTTGATTTTTGTTCCCGCTTTAACTCTGCCGTCAACCACTCTAATCAAGGATATAGCACCTTTATAACTATCATAAACGCTATCAAATATCAATGCCTTTAATGGCTTGTCCTCATCCCCAGTAGGATGTGGCAATTTTTCTATAACTTGTTCAATAACCTGCTCAATATTAATGCCTTCCTTTGCACTAACTAAAGGAACTTCACTTGCATCTAAACCAATTACATCCTCAATTTCTTGTTTTGCTTCCTCTGGTCTTGCGGACGGCAAATCTATCTTGTTAATCACTGGCAAAATTTCCAAATCATTATCCAACGCAAGATAAACATTTGTCAATGTTTGTGCCTCAATACCTTGCGATGCATCAACTATCAAAATAGCACCCTCACACGCTGCAAGTGAACGAGATACCTCATATGTAAAATCAACGTGTCCTGGTGTGTCTATTAAATTAAGATAGTAATCCTCACCTTTGTATGTGTATTTCATTTTAACTGGCGTTAGCTTTATTGTTATTCCCCTCTCACGCTCAATATCCATACTATCCAAAAGTTGTTGCTTTTGGTCACGCTTACTCACTGTTTCTGTAACATCCATTATTCTGTCGGCAAGCGTACTTTTGCCGTGGTCAATGTGGGCTACTATACAAAAATTTCGGATATGCTCTTGTCTAGTTGACATTTTGCCCTCCTTTTACAAGTTATCTCTCTTTTTCAATTCTTTTCGTCAATACTTATAATTATCTCCTATTGATACATAATAATAATTGACTTATTCAAAATATTTATCCATTTTAAATTATTACCTTTATTGTATAATAAATTTTGTAAAATATCAATTATTTTTACATATTTTATGACTAATCATATTGACTTTATTAAAAAATATCTTTATACTATAATTATAAAGCTTATTTTAATCAAAAAGTCAACACATTATATCACTAAAATTTGTACTGATAAATTTTGACTTTGGAGTAAAAAATGATACATTCTTGGATAAAGTCCGCACCAATTTGTAGTAAAGGACTTTTTGACAACAATTCAATAATAGAAAATACTTTGCCTGCAATTCAAAAAGCTGTAGATTGTGGGTATAACTTAATTATTAATTTAAGCTTAACAAAGGATAATCGCCTTGTAGTTTGTGATAGCAAAAAGTCATATATACTTTTATCTTGTCATAAAAAGATAGAAACTATATCCTCTGACGATAAGGAAAATCTACAACTACTAGGCACAACAAACTGCGTTCCGCTACTAAATGACGTACTAAATTTAGTCAATGGTAAAGTTGGCATAATCTTTAAAATAAGTGCCTCAAACAAATACAAAAAAATCATTACCGAACTTGTAAAACAACTTGCTTTTTACAAAGGCAAAACCGCAGTCGTTGCATCAAGCTATCAAATGTACTTTTTTGCAAAGAAAATTAGCAAGAACCTACTTTGCGGAATTATACTGCACAAAAAATCATCAAAACTAATTTACAACGCAATACTATTTGCAAATATAAATTTCTTTAAATTGCTTAAACCAAGTTTTATAATTTGCGATATAGCAAACTTACCTAATAAATACTTGGATGATTATTTATTGTATAATCCATATTCATTTATAATAGGACGCACAGTATATGACAAATCAAGCTACCTAACTGCATTAAATTATGCCGATGGCTTTGTGTTTGAAAATTATACAATCTAATCTTTAATTGCTAATATAAGAAAATTTAACATTCATACACTTTTGTTCAATTTAGTCAAAACCACCAGCTAAGCTGGTGGCTTTATTTTGCCCACTTAGGGCATTTCCCTTGCAAAGCCTATTTGCTCATCAATTTACCAATAGTCACAACTATTGTCCTACTGATATTTAAATATCAATTTTAAGCTTTTATTGTTAGTAGTGTGCATTTACTTGCCACTAACTCACTACGCTCGATATTTATTTGCATATAGCTAAAGCTCTTATATTCACACCAACACAGCTGGTGTTTGTATTTACCAAGCCTATAGGCTCATCAATTTACCAATAGTCGCAACTATTGCCCTAATGATATTTAAATATCAATTATAAACTTTATTGTTAGTAGTTTGCATTTACTTGCCACTAACTCGCTACGCTCATTATTTATATGCGTATAGTTAAAGCTTTTATATTCACACCAGCACAGCTGGTGTTTGTCTTTACCAACCCAAAATACCCCCGATTTTCGAGGGGTATTTTTATATTTTTAATAAAACAACAAGACACTGCTTTGCAGTGTCTTGTTTGCTTAAGGTCATTGTATTTTTAAGTTTTTTTTGTTTTTATTGTTTTTATTGTTTTTATTGTTTTTATTAATAAAGTTTTTACAAATTTGTTATCCTTAAATTATTTAATAATTACACCCTATTACTATCATTTTTTTAAATGCAATTATTAATTTAGATATTTAGGAATTTAGGTTGGTTCACATAAAGTCCGAACGCAAAATATATAATTCACAAATTAAATCTAAATAAGATTTTTTAGCATATAAAGTAACAAAGATACTTTTTGATTTATAAATCAAGAACGATATTATTTTGCATAATAGCTACTTATTATAAATTTGTTTATAAACTATATTAAATAAAGCTTTCTATACCCATTTTACCGCAGACTATATTCCATAATATTTCAGTATCTGTGTCGTTTGGTATGTTGCCTTTGTTTATTATTAGCATTGAATATTTCATATAATTATCCAAACTATCAAAACTATTGCTGTTTACTATTTGTCTTGCGACATTTACATCTGCAGAATTAACCTTGCCGTCCCCAGTTAAGTCACCTAATACGGATAATGTTATACTCTCTCTTTCATACTCTAACGTCCAACCAGTTCCGATTGCTAGTTCCATTCCGTTATTAATTAATGTGGAATATTTACTATCTATCTCACCATTGGTATATATTGTTTCACCTTTGCTATTCTTTAATGTCAATGCTGTCATATCATTAAATACTAAATTATCCAAAAAGCTTTGTACACTTGTGTTTGGCATTATATTACCTAATACTAAATCATTTGCACTACGTGCATTATCGTCTACCCCGTGTATCCAACCTTTTTCTGCATAAGTTACTCGTCTGTTATTTTCATACACTAAGTAATTGTATTTACTTGCAGTGCTTACTCTTACCACTGACGGCTTAACAATAGATAACTTACCACTATTAATGTAATTGAATGTTACATTATAGTTATTGTTACCATACATTGCTAAGTTTACATTATCTATATTTTTTGTAGATATGCTATACTCGCCTATATCAACTGCACTATCCTTACTATTAAATTGAGGGATAAATGCATTGTCATTTATTGTAAATAATCTAGATAAACTTTGATTACTATCATTACCCAACAAACCAGTAGTAGATAAGGTATACCAATCACTAGGTTTTGCATTATATCCAGTATAGCCATATTCTACATTATTAGTTAT
>CAJTZR010000046.1 GCA_910584035.1 uncultured Christensenella sp.
ATTCTATCATTTTGCTCCTTAGCCTTATATTTTTTACTAAATAACAAAGGCAATCTAACATTGCTATACACCTTGTCACTTTCTATCAACCCATAAGACTGCAAAACAAAACCAAAAACAGCATTTCTTATTTCTGCAAGCTCTGTTGCACTCTTTGTACTTACATTGTCATCAATTAACAAATACTCACCTTCTTGATAATTATCCAAGCAACCAATTATATTAAGCAATGTTGACTTTCCACTACCCGATACACCCATAATGGCAATGCTGTCACCTCTGTTTATCACAAGGTCAACACCACACAAGGCGTGCACCTCGTTTTGCTTACCCTCATTATACTTTTTATGTATGTTTTTCAAAGCAATAATTTCCATATTTCCCTCACTTTTACCCTTATCCACGCACTTATTCAACATTGTAGTTTGAGATTGCCTCCAACGGCTTAAATCTTGCAAACTTAATAAACCCGAATGACACACTTACAATATAAATTGCAAACACTACACCAATACTAATTAAGCAAGAAGACACACTTACCACACCCATAATATTTAAACTCATTAAAAACAGCACTAACATTGCTATTACCATTGCGACCACAAAAATAAGCAACATTTTAATAAACTCTATAACTACAATGTCTGACCTTTTACCGCCAAAAATACACATAACTCCGCTACGCTTAGTCATTTTATCTATAGAAAAATAATAGTTAGCACCTACAATAATACCTACTAATATCATAATACTAATACCCAATATTAAAGCATCGTCATAAGATAAAACAACTGTAGCTCGTCTCTCTTTTATCTCTCTCAAACTTTCCGCATCAAAACCTAGCTCAACGTAATCTTTAGCTCGCTTATCACCCATCATAAGTCCACCTCTGATTTTGCCGTGCCAAGGTATATCGTCATAAATTATAAAATCAAAAGCTGAATTAGACAAACTATTATAAGTACCCCAAAAATTAAAATCGTAGTAATCTTTTCCTGTGTATCCCTTAACTTTCAATTTTACGGAATATGTATACTCACCTTCATTTATAGTAAGTGGCATCTCATCGCCTTCCTTAAATTCATCTTTAAAATACATAGGGATATAAGCCTCTTTGTAATCATTTCTAATCTTTCTACTAAACTCAAATCCTAATGATGGTAGCTTTTCAACCATTTTTTTACTGACAATATTAATTACAAATTCGTTTTCAATTAAGCCATTACTTTCCTTGTCAATATACTTTTTATGTCCAACTACTGCCGTTCCAGCAAAATTTTCCATATCCACGCCACGTTTTTCAAGATTACCATATAACTCAAAATTAGTTGAGCTATGATTTTCTGAAAAATGTACAAAAGCATAGTCAGCAATTTCCTCGCTATAGATTAACATATCATTCTCAAACACAAAAGGTTTAGTGGCTTCAATACAAATTGGTAAAAACATCATTGCTACGGTAATGCAAAACCAAATTACCGTAGTAAGCACTATGGTGGAAGATATGCTATTTTTTAACATCTTTATTTTATTCATACCTAACCCCTTACTGCAATTAGTTATATTTTGTATTTGCTGGCATTACAATTGCACGCCTAATTATCGCTATTGTTGACATTATTGTTATACCAATCAATGGCCCACAAATTAAAATCAAATAATGTAGCCACTCATATCCAGTTATGGAAACTCCTACATACATTGTGGAAAACATTACATAATCAACAATTAAGCCAAGTCCGATTGAAAATAATGCTATTATCAGTGTTTCCACCATCATTGTCAAAGTAAGCAATAATGGACTGCAACCTAAAGTTTTATATGTGGCATATTTTTTACCATTACACTTTAACCAATATCCCATTATTGAGCTTGTCGCAACCATACTAATTGCAATCATTATCAATACAAGTATCATATCTTGCGTCATTGTCAACATATAAGTATGAAACTTAAAGCCAAATTTTTTAAGCCCTTTTTTAACTTCACCCATATTTTTATATACAAGTCCCTCAATTCTACCAGAAATGATGGTCTCTACTATTTTATTATCAAAAGGGTTTATAGTATTAAAATCATACCAATATTCAACATCTACATTATAAGGAATACTAATACAAATAATACTTGCCATTATTGTACTTTTAACTAAAAAATCTTTACCAAAAATATTTATCGTTTCACCAACGCTTATACCATTTACCCTTGCTATTTCGTCACTTATAGCTATAACTGGTCTTTTTTCTTGAATATCCTCTTGAGTAATTCCTTGGCTAGGAAGCGTAAGTAGTGTTACAGACATATACTCAAAGTAAAGAGGTTTACCTTTTATTTTTATATTGCAATTATATTGTGATAAACTAAAATAATTAT
This sequence comes from uncultured Christensenella sp., assembly GCA_910584035.1. GTDB lineage: Bacteria > Bacillota > Clostridia > Christensenellales > UBA3700 > MGBC100798. The sequence continues at coordinate 2,374 of CAJTZR010000046.1, forward strand.
TAAATTCATTCTCACCGCAATAGACTTGTATATCATTCAAAATATGCTCACCAATTTCTGTGCGTTTTTGTAAAAACTTTGTTGGCTCAATACTCATATATAAATTAGCTGGTCTATTGTATTGGTCAGCAGTATCTTGCACCGCCGTTCTTGACGGCAAACTACAACAAATAGTAGTAGCAACAAACACAAGGACAAGCAAAACAAACGCTATCGGCTTGTGTACAACCGATTGCCTAATACTATTAAAAATAAATAGCATTTTGTTTTTCATTTATCCCCTCGCTAACACTATAATTTTATAATTTAATTATACTCCAATATACCACGATTGTCAATAGCACTCCATTTATGGATTGTGTCAAGAGTTTTCAGCATATTTGATTTTACTACCGATTTTCAAATGGTTTTGCAATAATTTTTATCTATATTTAAATTTTATTTAGTAAAAAAAACAAGAATTTTAATTTTTTTAAAATTCTTGTTTTTGATTATGTAATTTGTTAAATTTAAAACTTTTTCTACACTAATACTACCAACTTTACTTGTAATACTTTACTTTTTAATAATTACCTGCAAGTTTAAAGCCATAAAAGCTAATATGCATAACTGCTTGCTCATTTGGCTCAAAAGTTTCTTTATACTCAAACTCTTCCATTGAAATCAAATTTAAATATTTATCGCCACGCTTTACTGCAGGAATATAATCACTTGAACCATTATTCTTTTGTGTATTCAACATATATTTTCTCTCACTCATCACCCCAGCTACTTGATAAGCAGATTCTTTTTCATAAGTAATTATATTGCCCTCATTATCTGTTTCCCACAATGCATTAGGATATTGTTCAGCAAGATTTTTATCACTTGACACTTTCCACTCCACCCCATTTACTACTATAGATGTTTGAGAATTGCTAATTTTATAACGTTGTAAACTACTAAATGCTCCCTCATCATACATAGAAGCACCAAGCATCTTTGTAAAATAAAAATGATTATGCAACGCAACAATGGAATAACCATATGGTTCATAATTAACTACAAAGCCAAATAGCTTTTCGCTGTTATCGTATAATGGCTCAACAGTAAACCCAGTCTTACTAGTTAAGGTTGTATTAATTTTCTTCTCAGCAAGTCTAGTAACCTTTTTAATATGATACTCCTCTGAATATAGATTTGGATTATTAATACATTCGACACTAATTAAAAATGCCAATAACGCAATTAAAATTATTGATATTATACTTATTGTAATTTTCTTTTTCATAAAACTCCTTTGTTAAAATATTAAGGAACCAATTCTTTTAACACTTTTTCAATTCAATCATATTGAGCAAAAAACAAAATAATAATTTAAAACTCAATGAACTATTTACAATTTTATTATACTTTAATTTTTCTTATCTGTCAATATAGCAATTAACATACTTATCTTATTTTTACTATCATTATAACAATATAAAAAGTATAAACTTAATCTTTTTAATGGTTTTTTATCTATTTATTATTAAGAAAATCAATTTTACTACCGATTTTCGTATGGTTTTAAGAAAAACAGCGTATTCAAATACGCTGTTTTATTCTAAATTGTTTTAACTACAATAAACAAATTTTGATTATAAAAAGAATTTCTTTTTAAGTTCCAAAAAGTATTTTTCTCTGCCTAAAATCATCATTAGTAACAATGTAATAATACCCACACCTAGGCAAATAAAAATCATAAAATGAACTTGCTTATACATTACTGCTGCCATTATTGCTGGCACTGCTGTTACTAAGCACATTGCAGTTAGAGGCATTGAATACCTTACCCAGTCTTTAAATCTTAATAACATTAGTATAAATAATGCGGCAATTCCACCAAGCAAAAACGCTGGTACTGCCCATACTAAAGCCCAATTTTGTTCTTCTGGCACAACAAATTTGTGATAGATAAAAAATTGGATATAGTAACTTATTATGGCAAAAAATACGCTGTACCAAAAAATTTGTTTACGCAAATCCAAATGAAAAAATAAACTTCTGCCTAAAGTAAACCAAAATACTACCCAGCCAAAAATAATGTGATATGCCCAAAAAATTCTTTCAGCAGCCAAAAAATTGACCAAAAAGCAAATGCCTATTGAGATTAAACAAATATACAACACTACTCTAAAAGCAATATCTCGCCATACTTTACTTTTATCCACTACTGGATAACTATAATCTATTTGTGGAATTGGACTATCTATCTCCTCATCCTCACGCTCAATATAAGCACCGCATAATGGACAATTGCTTAATTTTTTATCAACTAAAACGTTACATCTAGGACATTTATTTAACATACTTACGTCCTCCATTATTGCCACTTACAAAAACATCTACCCCTTTGCTTTGCAAAAATCTAAAAAATTCCGTTTCAAGATAAGATGATTTTATAGTTTTGACAAAAGTAAAAACAGTTTTGTTATTAAAACTACAAATTGTCATTGTTGAGTTATTGTACTTTTGCGGTCCAATAATTAACTCATATCTATCAATATAATCGGCAAATTCCGCTGGGGTATTCATTCTACCCATATTAGTTATAATTAAACTGCTTAATCTGTCAGCTTGATTGTAATATGCAATTTTCATAATAAAGTTTTTAATTGAAAGCGGCACAATACGAATAAGCCAATTACGCTCAAAAGAAAAATTGCTATTTATAAATTTTTGAAAATTTTCTTTTGTGCTTTTTTCTCTACTATCTTTTGCCATTGCGTGCAAAATCTCTTCAAAAGTCATATCTGTTCTTGAGGTTTCAGCAAGCCTTGTATTTACAAAAGAGGAAAACATTCTAACAGTTGATGATGGAAAATAATTCCTCAAATCAACAGAATACTGCACAGATATTGGGCGTTTGGAATTTTTATTTACAGCGTCATATTTCCTTTTATTATATAGCACATATGCTAATACTCCAAGCAAATATTCATTTAATGTAACCCCTGCACTATGGCTTAACTCAAGCAACTTTTTAGTATTAACTTCGCCGTGTGTAACATTTACTACACCTTTAAGTTCCTTTGCACCTTGTAAATGGTAAGCACTATAATTTTCAAGTGTAGATTTTTCACCTTTAGGGTCATAGTATCTGCTATAACTATCCTCAAACTCCTCTTCCTTTGGTGCGTCATTGTAGTGCAAAAGCGGTCCTCTATCCACTTTTTTGCCCAAAATATGCAAATATTTCAATATCAAAGTATTAAGGAAATTTATACTGCCATTGCCGTCACTTATACAATGCGAAAACTCTGCCATAATTCTATTGCCAGAATACATTACTCTAAACAATGGCTCTCTATTCATAATATCAAACTTTCTGCAAGGATAATCTTTTTCCCTAGTCACAACAGGACGCAAAGTAGCACCTTGTAAAAAGTACCAGAAAAAGCCTCTACGTAAAACTACGTTATATGTTGGAAACCTTTCAATTACAACATCTAATGCTTGTTGCAATGCTTCCCTATCCACACGTTCTTTCATAACAGCACAAACACGATAAACAGCATTCCACCTACCGTTACCAGTAGCTGGATAAATCTTAGATGCATTGTCTAATTTAAACCATTCCTCTGTGTTATCTATTCTGCTCATTTGCTTCTCCTATTCATAGTAATTATACACTTAATTTACCCATTTTGTCAAGATTAAAATAAAAAACTATAAATTAAATTTATAAAATCATAACAAATTATTGCCATAATATTAAAATTAATAGCCAAAATAGGTTAATAACTACATTTTCAAATTTAAACAAGCTGTTTATGCACTTTAATTATTTTTGCCTTAGGTACTTTTAGATGAACTTTCAATTGTCGTATAAATTTTATCAAGTAAATTAGTGCAATTTCAATTACCATATAAATTTTGTCGAAAAAAATTGGTGACATTATGGCTACCATATATATTTATAATAAGTAGCTACAATTAAATTGCCTTTTTTCCATATCCGCCGATTGGAGCTTTATCACCACTAACGATAAAGATTTTCAAATCTTTTTTAATGCAATCAAGATTACACTCCCCATTATTTTTAGCAAATAATAGTTGAAAAAGTAAATAAAATAAATATTTATATATATTTAAAAATAATATACTTGACTTTTTGTGTAGTCTTGTATTAAAATTAATGTAAATAATTATAAAACAAATTTGATTGTTAAAATAAACATATAAATTTTGGAGTGAATCTTATGGATATGTTACAAGTTGAAAAAAAATGGCGTGAAAAGTGGGATAAAGAAAAGCTATATAGCTTTGATAAATCAAGGATAGATAAAAAATACTATGTGCTTGAAATGTTTTCTTATCCATCTGCTGCAAAATTACACGCAGGTCACTGGTACAACTATGGTCCAGCTGACAGCTTTGCAAAGTTCAAACGTATGCAAGGCTACGAAGTTTTTGAGCCAATGGGCTTTGACGCATTCGGACTGCCAGCAGAAAACTATGCTATCAAAACTGGTATTCACCCAAAAGATAGTACTTTAAAAAACATTGAAACAATGGAGGAGCAATTGAAAAAAATCAATGGCTCATTTGACTGGGACTACGAGATTAAAACTTGTACTCCAGATTATTATCGTTGGACTCAATGGATATTTTTACAACTATACAAAAATGGTTTAGCATACAGAAAAGAAGCACCCGTTAACTGGTGTCCATCTTGCCAAACAGTACTTGCAAATGAGCAAGTTATTGACGGCAGTTGCGAAAGATGTAAATCTACAGTTATAAGAAAAAATCTTACTCAATGGTTTTTCAAAATTACTGACTATGCAGAAGAATTATTGCAAGGCTTAGACAAACTTGACTGGCCTAGCAAAACAGTTGCAATGCAAAAAAACTGGATTGGCAAATCTGTTGGTGGCGAAGTTGAATTCGCTTTGGAAAATGGCGGTAATTTCCGTGTATTCACTACTCGTGCAGATACTTTACACGGCGTATCATATGTTGTATTGTCACCTGAACATCCTCTAGTAGACAAGCTAACTACTAAAGAGTGCAAAAAAGCGGTTGAGGAATACAAGGATATGTGCTCTAAAGTCAGCGAGATTGACAGAATGAGTTCAACAAGAGAAAAGACTGGTGTTTTTATTGGTGCATATGCAATAAATCCTATCAACAATAAAAAAGTACCTATTTGGATAGCTGACTATGTACTTTATAGCTATGGTACTGGTGCAGTTATGGGCGTACCATCACACGATGACCGTGACTTTGCATTTGCAAGCAAATACGGCTTGCCAATTACTAGAGTTATCAGCAATCCAAAAGGCAATGACGAATTACCTTATTGCGAGTATGGTGTACTTGTAAACAGCGATGAGGATAACGGCTTAACTTCTGAGCAAGCTATCAACGCTATTCTTGACAGACTTGAAAAGTTAGGCAAAGGCGGTAAAAAAGTAAATTATAGATTACGTGACTGGTTAGTTTCACGTCAAAGATACTGGGGTTGTCCTATCCCAATCATCCACTGCGAGCATTGTGGTGACGTTCCAGTTCCAGAAGACCAATTGCCAGTTGAACTACCATACAATGTAAATTTTGCACCAGATGGCAAATCACCTCTTGCAAAATGTGATGAGTATATCAATACAACTTGTCCTATTTGTGGTAGACCAGCTAAACGTGACGAGGATACTTTGGATACTTTTGTATGCTCTTCTTGGTACTATTTAAGATACCCAGATTCCAAAAACGACAAGCAAGCTTTTAACAGCGAACTTATCAACAAAATGCTACCAGTTGACAAATATATCGGTGGTGCGGAACACGCTTGTATGCACTTACTTTATGCAAGATTTTTCACAAAAGCACTTAGAGATTTGGGATATTTGAATTTTGACGAGCCATTTACTTCCCTTGTGCACCAAGGCACTATTTTAGGACCAGACGGCTTTAAAATGAGTAAATCAAGAGGTAATGTTGTTAGCCCAGACGATATAATTTGCAAAGTTGGTTCTGACGCATTTAGACTTTACTTGATGTTTGGCTTTAGCTACATTGAGGGCGGTCCTTGGAATGAGAATGGTATTGAATCTATAACTAAGTTTATGGATAGAGTGGAAAGAATTGTTAAATCTGCGTACAGCCAAAAAGCTGTGGAGAAAGAATTGACTAAACAAGATAAGGAATTATTGTTTGTTTTACACTCAACTATACAAAAAGTTACAGCAGATACTGAAATATTCAGCTTTAACACTGCTATTGCTAGGATAATGGAACTTGTAAATGCTTTGTACAAATATGAGCAAAATGATGATAAAAATTATAGTATTTTCCAAAACGCTTGCTACAATTTGATATTGTTACTTGCACCATTTGCACCTTGCTTTGCAGAGGAATTACACGAGGCTATTGGCGAAAAATCGTCTGTTTTAAACAAAAGCTACCCTATCGCAGATAACAAATATCTTGTAAAAGACGAATATGAGCTTGCAGTTCAAATTAATAGCAAAAACAGAGATAAGATAATAGTTCCAGCAGATAGTGACAATAAAACTATTATTGAAATTGCAAAAAACAGCGAGGTTATCTCAAAATTACTTGAAGGCAAAACTATTGTTAAGGAAATTGTTATTCCTAAACGCCTAGTAAACATTGTAGTAAAATAATACAAATTAAAGCCTATAAAAGTCGATTATAATGAAATAAAAAAGCCTAAATTTATAATTAATATTAAAGCCTAATTATGGAATTAATAAAAATTAATAATAAAAGTCTAGGCACTAAAAAACAATAAAAAACCAATTATGGCATTAAATAAATTAAATTAAGAAGGTAAATATTATGTTAGATTTAAAATATGTTTGCGAAAATATAGACTATGTTACTGAAAAATTATCTCACCGCAGTGGCAAATCACCTATTGGCGAGGTTGCCCCACTTGCTGAGAAACGTGTTGAACTTATCAAAAAAGTTGAAACACTAAAAGCGACTAAAAACGCAGTATCTAAAGAAATTGCGGAAATCAAAAAGAATAAAGGCAATGCTGACAGCAAAATTGCTGAGATGAAAGAACTTGGCGAGGACATCAAAAAGTATGATGACGAGTTAAATGAAATAGTATCTAAACTTAACGAGTTAATGCTTGCTATACCAAATATTCCAGATGATAGCGTACCATATGGCAGTGACTCTGACGAAAATGTTGAGGTTAGACGTTTTGGCGAACCTACTAAATTTGATTTTGAGCCAAAAGCACATTGGGACTTAGGTTTAGACCTAAACTTGTTTGACTGGGAAAGAGCTGGTAAAATTACTGGTGCGAGATTTACTGTATACAAAAATTGGGGTGCTAAGTTAGAGCGTGCTATAATGAACTTTATGCTTGATACTCACGCACAATCTGGTTATACAGAGGTATTCCCTCCATTTATGGTTAATCGTGATAGTATGATTGGTACTGGTCAATTACCTAAGTTTGAGGAAGATATGTACGCAGTTAAAGGTACAGACTACTATCTTGTTCCAACTGCCGAAGTTCCCGTTACTAATCTTCACAGAGGTGAGATTTTAGACGAAAAGGAATTGCCAATAAAATATTGTGCGTACACTGCTTGCTTCCGTGGTGAGGCTGGTTCCGCTGGTCGTGACACTAGAGGTCTTATCAGACAACATCAATTTAATAAAGTTGAATTAGTTAAGTTCGCTCATCCAGACAATAGTTTTGAGGAACTAGAGGAACTTACAAATTGTGCAGAAAAAATCTTGCAACTATTAAACTTGCCTTACAGAGTTGTAACACTTTGCACTGGTGACCTTGGTTTTGGTTCAAGCAAAACTTATGACATTGAGGTTTGGATGCCAAGCTACAATAGATATGTAGAGATTTCATCTTGCTCAAATTATATTGATTTCCAAGCAAGACGTGCTAATATCAAATTCCGTGATGCGGACAAAAAGACTAGATTTGTACACACTCTAAATGGTAGTGGACTTGCAATTGGTAGAACAACTGCAGCAATTATTGAAAACTTCCAAAACGAAGATGGTTCAGTAACAGTGCCAGAAGTTTTAAGAAAATATATTGGCACAGATATAATAAAGTAAGAAAATATCAAAAGTTATTCATATACCACACAAAAAAGTTTTTTGAATACCACAATAAGCGGGGCAAAGCCACATTTCGCAGTAATGATGGTTATTCAAAACAATATTCATTCTTGTTGTGTAACAAATAAAGGTGAAAAGTTTTGGTCTTATACTTCGCATTAAAAAAGTAGACACTTTTTCTATTAAGAATTAATCACACACTAATAATACGTAATTGACATATTAAGAAATAATCTCACACATTAATAACGTAATTGATAAAAGACGAACAATGTTCGTCTTTTTCTATTAAACTAGAATACAAAATCGGCACTAAAACTCATTTTAGTACCGATTTTTGTTTGATTGTTTATAAATTTTTATAATTTTTAACCACACTAAAGCTTGACAATTTAATTGTTGTGTTCGCATTTAATTTGCGTAATTAAAATTATATTTTTAAATTTTGATAGCTCAAATTTAAATAGTTTATCAGTTATAGTTTTTTACCAAGTTTGATACAATATAAACCTAATATCAATTATTTTTAAACATTATTACGTATACAATATTATCGGAAGTTGTCAATACACCCCACAAAAAGGCTATTTTGCGGAGACCCCGATAAGCACCCGAAAGGGTATTTTCAGTATCTGATGTTAATTCAAACTGGAAGTGCTTGTGTAAGCAAGTTGTATTGCACTTGCAATACAAAATTTTAAGATAACTTAAAATTTACTTCCTATAGTTTATACTATTACATAAAAGTACTTGTATCAATTAAATGTATTAAGTTATATTGTAATTAACCATTATAAATATAAGCTTATATCCACATATCCGCAAATTGCGTTCCACATTATATTGCAATCTGTAGTATTAGCAATAGTTTTGTTAGAAATTTGCATTGCAAGTTGCAAGTATGGTCGGTCTGCAAAGCTATTGTACAAATTGCTATCACTTACAACTCGTCTAAATAGATTCATATCTGCGGAATTTATTTTGCCATCACCCGTCAAATCACCTAATACAGAAATGTAGAAAGTTTCAACTAAAGCATTACTACTTGAATATGTTTCCACTATCCAACCAGTTCCGACTGCATACTCTGCACTATTGTCAAACAAATCATTACTAGTTAGATTGCTATAATCGTAAACTAAATGTTGTTTATTGCAATCATATAATTTTATTCTATTATTAATAAAGCCTAATTTAGCTACAAATTCATTAACACTTGTGTTAGGTAAAATGTTACCAAGTACTAATTGCTTTCCGTTTACAAGTTGAGTTTTATTGTAGTCGTTTACGCCGTGCAACAAATCATTTTCCTTATAGCTTTTACGCAAGCCGTCCTCCAAATACCAATAATCATAATTTGCACTATTAATAGTATTTTCTGCAACAAGCTCTGTTCCATTACTTTTTATAACATAATTATTAGTGCTACTAGTAAATATTTTTTCTGGGTTTACTGAATTATTAAAAACTGAGTAATCACGAGTTATTGCTCCAGCACCGTGTTCATCTGTAATAGTCATTGTCAAAATTGCATCTTCACTAAAAGCACCATCAACTATAATATATCTTCCCGAACTAGCTATCAATTGAATTCCTTGTTCTTTGCCATATTTTGTATTGTTGTACAATTGCACATTGCCAGAAAAATAAACTTGATTTGCATTACTGCCAATTGCATTATTATTTGTCGCTAAACCACCTCTTATATGCAAAGAGTCACCAGCACAATAAAAAAGATAATCTGCCTCATTATCTGTATATATTCCACCATATACAAACGCATTAGCAATGTAAGAGCTAAAAATTACCACATTTGCATTATTTTTTACGCAAACCAAATCGTAAATATGAAATTCTCCCTTTTGATAAGAAGTTATTATTCCGCCAGCAGATACATTACTATACACTATACCACCATAAATTTTCATCAAAGCATTTGTTTCGTGGTTTTTGTCTTGAGTAGTATAAAATAGTCCATTTTGCGAGTAATTACCAAAGTAAATACCATTATATATATTACATACGCTTGTAGAAAAAACACAAGAAGCATCTCCCTCACTACTATTATCCATCATTACTGCATCATAAATATTAACAACTGTATTATTTTGAGCACCTACAACTGCACCGTGATAGCCTCTATTATTGTAATATAAACCACCATAAATATTTAGTTTGCCACCATTACTAACGTGAAAAACACTACCAATACCAGCATTATCACCAAAAGTACTTACGTTAGCCGCACCAGTTACTTTTCCACAACTTAAACCTTTAAATTTGTTAATCAAGTTTTCTTTAGGTGTATTTTTATATCTCTCATATAAATCGTAAAACTCCTTATTATCAAAACTACTATCCATTACACTTAATGAGCCATTTATAATAAATACCATTCCATTGCCAATAATGTGTCCTAAATCTCTATTTATAATTTTTCCATTTAAATCTAATAGAATTTTTGCGTCAGCTGGTATTACAATATTTCCATTAGAAAAATATCCAGTAGAGTCAATGGCAAGACCATTATTAAAAGCAGTTTCATATGTTGCGTTAGGTTCTGCACGCCAGTTACTCATCAACTTAATTTTAACAACTTTGTTGTTTGGTGCTTGAGATTTTTTAACTGCTTCCATCCACGAAGAAGCCATTAAAGCAGCAGTTGCACCAGTTACTTCTACCTCAATATCATAAGCTGGTAGTTCAAACTCATTGTACTTATAATCACCTATAACATTGGTATCTTTAATTTGCAAACTACTATCCTCGTCACTCTCAAGCAAGTTGCTATTATTTGCAAAATCATTCACCTTTTGCTTACCACCGATTGCAAGAGTACAACCTACAACTAGCAGACAAATTATGACTAAAGCAATAGCATAAATTCCAAACTTTTTTATACTAGATTTCATACAAAAAACCTCCTATTTTCGCATACATAGAATACATATATCTATGTACATAAATTAGGCTTTTCGGCTATGTTTTT
>CAJTZR010000047.1 GCA_910584035.1 uncultured Christensenella sp.
AAAAACTAAATAATTAGCTCATTATACAAATTAAATTAAAAAAACTAGTACAAAAGCAATATGATTGCGATGACATTATAAATAAAATTTAAATAACACCAATTAAGTTGGTGTTATTTTTTTTGCAAAAAAATGTTTAATGTGAGGGTATTTATTTTACAAAAATAGGTTTAATGTGATGATATTCTTTTGCAAAAAGGTTGAATGTAAATATATTTATTTTACAAAAAGAATATTTTGCGTGAAATATTATTAAAAAACAATTAAGCCACCACATTTATAAAAAACAATCAATAATCAAAGATTAAATATCCATAAGAGTTTTATTTTTGATAATTTATTTATTTTGTTTTTTAGATTTTTATATTGTAAAAAAGTATGAAAATTATATTTTTATAGTAATTTTATAAGTAAAATAAATGTAAAAATGTTCATCAATTAATATGATTGATGAACATTTTGTAACAAAATTGTATCAAATTTGGTAAAAAATGTCAATATAAATGGTCTTTTTTATAGCAAATTAGTTTTTTTTAATTAAATTTATAAACGTTAATTATATTTTTCGTAAAATAAGTTCATCAATCATATTAATTGATGAACAAAGTATTTGCAAAAAACAATAGTTTTTTACAATACAAATTAATAGAATATGGAGGTTTTATGGATAGGACACAAATTAAATTAAGTGCAAAGCAGACTTTGCTAAATAATTTTGCTAAAGTTGCTATGCCAGTTTGGGCGGGTCTGTTATGGTCACTCATAATAGGTGCGTTAATTGCTGTTTTGATTGTTATGTTTGTAGTAGCTTGGTATATCGGGTTAGTGCTTTTAATACCAGTTGTACTTGCAATAATTATGTTTGTATTAAATTTAAAGCTACGACAAGCAGAATATTACTTGAAAGTATCACGTGGTGAAAGGTTGCCAGATTTAAAATGGTTCTTCGTTATTTCGGGAAATTTTAACAATATATGGAAAATATTTAAAATTCAGTTGTTAAGTGCTATATACAAGTTGTTACTAATATTTTTCCCTAATTATGTTGCAACATTGTTTTGGTTTGATGATTTTATGGTTGTAGAAAATACAAGGGATAATTTTAAAGAACTCTATGTTAAAATACCTAGATTAACTAAAGGGAATGTATTTGAACTTGGCTTGGCAAAACTATCTTTCTTTTGGTGGGATTTTTTAGCTATTATAACTTTGGGAATAGCGAATATTTTTGTAAGCCCTTATAAAAATTTAACTAGAGCTAAAATTTACAACTATATGTTAGATAATAAAAAACAAGACGATAACTTGAAAAATGCATTAAAACAAATGGTTGCCACTGGTCAAATTAATTTTACGGCACAAGAAAGTAATTGTATGGATGAAAGTAGCCTAGATAGTGAACAATTTGCTGATATTGACGAAACTGAGAATGAAGAACGCTTGGCTTTAGAATCAATAAAAAATCAATTTGATAGCATAAAAAATGTATTTGCACATTGCGAAAAAATTTTAAGTAAATATTTTATATTAGATAATAATTATAAAGATATTTTTACTTGTGAAAATTATGAGGAATTGTTAGAAATATTACAAGATTATACGTGGGATATGAATTATTCTACCACTATGCAATTTGAGAAAACAGATTGTGCAGATTTAAAAACTTTGCTAAAATTTTATAAAAAATTAAACAAACAGCTTAAACAAGTTGAATATAATCATTTGTGTAATGTAAAAATTAGTAAAGTAGTTACTGATAGAATTAGTATACTTGAATATGAAATTATGAAAATTCAAAAATTTTCATTTGAAACAATTTTTGGTAGCAGAGTTAATAAACTTAAAATGTATAATAAAAAATATTCAACACGTAACAATGCTGAAAATTTTGTAGAAAATTGTAACACGCAACTTAAAGTTGAAAAGAGATGCTTTATAATAACTGCGTGTGTAGTTTTGGCAACTTTCTTAATGATAATTGTAATGTCAATAGGTATTTCATTAGGTGTAGCACCGCTTGAGGAAGTTAGTATAGATGGTGTTGTTTATAAGAAAGCGTCATATTATGGTGCTCAATATTACTCAGTTAGTGAAACACAAAATAAGAATATAATAGAAATTAAAGAGGAGGTTAGAGGCTTGCCAGTTAAAGAAATTGGAAAGTTTGCATTTTCAGATTGTTATAGTCTTACAAAAGTAACAATACCTAGTAGTGTTAAATTAATTGGAAGTAGTGCATTTTATAATTGCAGTAGTTTAACTAGTGTAATATTGCGAAAAGGACTTGAAAATATTGGAAGTAGTGCATTCGCTCAATGTTCAAGTTTAAAAACTATCACTATACCAGAAAGTGTTGTAAATATTGGAAATGACGCATTTAGAGATTGTCAAAATCTTGAAAATGTTAAATTTAGCAATAACAGCAATCTTAAAACTATTGGTGATTATACTTTTTTTAATTGCATAAATTTAAGTGAGATTGCTATTCCATATAGCTTGACAAATATTGGGACAAGTGCATTTTCTAATTGCACAAGTTTAAATAAAATTACTTTGACAAATGTAAAGATTATTAGAGACAACGCATTCTACTGCTGTATGAATTTAACTGAAATAGTAATTCCAAAAAGCGTGACAAGTATGGGATATAATGTATTCAAGGGGTGTGAAGAACTTACAATACAATGCGAAGTTTCATATAAGCCAAGTGGTTGGAATTCTTACTGGAATGGTGATTGCCCAGTAGAATGGGGATATGTAGGATAAATATTATATTGTGAAAAATTAATAATCAAATTAAACTTAAGCAATGGTTAATTAGCCATTGCTTTTTGTTTTGCCATAATGAAAAAGCTTACTTTTACTTATAGAGATTTAGTAGCATTTATTATATTTGCATTTGGTAATATGTAAGTTTATTTTATTAGTTTATGTTAATTTAATAAAAGCACTTGTGATAAAAAGCAAATTGCATTAGCGATTTCAATATCAATTACAGATACGCAAATATTATGGGATGCCATTTGTGGTAGATAATACTTAAATGAGTTTATTTAAAAACAAACTAGAAACAAACAATTAAAAGTATTTGTATAATTTGCTTTTAATATAATTAATAATTTAATTTTAGTTGATTTGTAGTAACTCGATTTTGTTATTTAAAAATTTGGTTGAAAGGAAAGTATATGAAATGTTTTTTTGATTTTTTCAAAATTAAATTTGAGAGCGTTTTATTTTTAAAATTTGATTTTAAGATTGAAAAATTTTTTTATGTTTTTAATTAGTTGCGTAGAGTAGAGCGTTAATTTATTTGTAATCATATTTTCATAATAGCATATGATTATTTATTCATATTTAAAAAACACTTCGAAAATCGATATTAAATTAAATAATTCCCAAAAAAACATATTTTCTTTGGGAATTATCAGCATATCACCATATGCAGACATAATCAAATCAGCATATTAGCAATTATTCAATTTTTTAAAATCTTAATTGTGGCGATATGGTAGTTTTTAAAAGATATTTTTTGGTGCGTATTTTAATAAGCCTAATCTTGTTTGAGCGTCTTGTTGTAGTGATAAACTTATTGATAGTGCGTCTTGGTAATTTTCCGCATATATTGCACCATACAAGGTAGAAAGATTTGTCATAAAATCTTTTATCTCATTGTGTGGACACGTCAGTTCCAATACGTTTCTACGTTTTTGCCACCATTCAATACTTTCTTTGGATAACTCTTTTGCGTTTTCATATTCCTTATTTTCAAGTAGCTTTTGTACTTGTTCACACCTTGTAGTTATCCCCTTAAAAGAATTGTTGATATAAACTTCATTCAAGATACCAAATGTCAAAATAAGCACAACTACAACTACAGCTATAATAATTCTATTCATTTACTACCTCCTCAACATTTGTATTTATAGCAGGCTTTTTGATTGGTTGTAAAAATACGTTTTGATTGTTATCAACTGAAGCCATCAGCACATTTTTTTGGTTTAAATCAAATTTATTAAGCAATTTTGTAATAAAATCTTTGCTTACGCCAGATAATTGTACATTTTGCGATAAAATTTTACCCTCACAAATAAGCATATAAGGTATACTTTTTGGGTCTGTAGTTATTCCCATATCGCTTGGAGTAAGCGGTGCATTTTCCGCTTTTGGCACAACCGTTAGGTCACCATTTGTTTCCACAATAGCAAATTGCACTTCGCATGGTGAAAAATATCCCGCACCTCTAAGTGACTCTAAAAGGTCGTTGATAGTCATATCAAGCTTGCTTATTGCATCGTAATTGATACCTTGTGAGTCAATAACAATTATAGGTTTACCATTGATAACACGTCTAAATTTGATAGAGTGTTTGATAATCTTTGTCAGTATCAAATGTATCACAAACAGTGTGAAAATCGGTATTAAACCATAAAATACTGGTACTGTAGTATCTGACATTGGTATGCAAGCCAGCTCTGCAGCAACTAGTGTTACTGCAAA
This sequence comes from uncultured Christensenella sp., assembly GCA_910584035.1. Classification (GTDB taxonomy): domain Bacteria; phylum Bacillota; class Clostridia; order Christensenellales; family UBA3700; genus MGBC100798. Next base: position 4,498 of record CAJTZR010000047.1, read on the forward strand.
CTCAAAGGGTTGTAATTCCCCCAACTGCTTTTTGCCCATAAGTCGCATTGCAAAAAGCAAACAAAAATAAATTATAATTGCACGAGTAAATACTATTAACATATTTTTAGTATTTGAATACATTTGCAAATTATACAAATTATTGGCAAAATACTTTATTTTAGTATTATAGTTTATACTTCAACTTTTTAAAATTATAAATTTTACTTTTAGAGGAAAGTTATGGTTAATAAAGATATACAAAAGTAAACAATTATTAATCGCTAATTATGTAGTAAAAATTTTACTTTAATAAGCTAATATAAAATTAAATTTAATTTGCCTTATTTTCTTTTTTAACCCCTTTGTACTTAATAAATTTAGGAATAGCAAAAGCACCAAATATAAAAGTAATTAATAATGTAGATATGCAAACTCTCAAAAAGATATTTAAATCTTGATAGCTTAAGCTTATTAATTTTACTAAGTAGCCAAGACCTATACTTGCAATACAAGATATTCCGCAAACGATTAAGTACTTTACAGAAATGTTGGTACTCTTTTTTAAGTTGATTGTATTTAATATCAAACCAATTGTGTGATATACAAGCAATGCTGCTGGGTAAGCATAAATACCAATAGGCTTTGCAAAAATTACAAGAGTAATTACAAGCCCAATTGAGCAGAAAATGCTTGTTGCAAAAGTCTTTTTCTCTCTACCTAAAGTATTTAACAAGGATACAGATAATTGATTTATAACAAGTGGCACAATAATCATAGCAGTTATCACTAACATTTTACCAGCCTCGCTGTCCTTGTAAAACATTACTGCAATGTCCTCACCTGAACTTATAAAAATAGTCATAAGGAAAGCGGATATTAAAGAGGTAAATATCATTGCATTTTTAATTTTGTTATTTGCAGCACTTTTACCTTTTTTAGCGACAAGACTTGCAATTTCTGGAATCATTATTACAAGCAAACTACCAATTATTGTGTTTGGTGCAAGTGCTATTGGTAGTACCATACTGCTCATTCTACCATAGTCCGCTGTTGCCATATCAATACTCATACCGCCGTGTACTAGTAGGCTAGGTAACATAAGTGCAACTACTGAACTCATTAATGATGCGATTATTCTAGTAGTTGTTATAGGTAGCGATGCATTTGTAATCTCACCCGCAAATTGAGGTTTTTTCATTTTGCCACCAAAGGCGATAAACATAATAACGATAATTATCATACAAAATACATCACCTAGTACATTTGCCAATGCAAAAGCATTGTATGGTTCGCTAATATAAAATTTCGTTACCCATATAATAGCTACACCTACAAGCAAAAATGCTTCATCGGCAAATTCAAGCATAGAGTAGGTTGTGTATTTTTTCTTGCCCCAAAACCACGCACGGAATGTAGCATAAATGGCTGTGGATATTAATGTTGGAGAAAGTATACGAAAAACTTCTCTACATTTTGGGTTAGAGAAAAGTAGATTAAGCGAACTTGGCAATAGGTTGAAAAACAAACATATTGCGGTAGATATGCCCGCCGTTATAAGTAGTGTTGAGGTCAACATACTATTGGAATGGTCATATTCACCTAATGCATCATAATGAGCAATTTTGCGTGATAAGGTAACTGGAAAGCCACTTGCTGCAAAACAAGCGAACATCATAAATACCGAACTTGCGATTGAATAAATACCAATATTCAATGCACCGAACATTCTTGACAAATATATGTGAAATATAAAGGACACTGCTCTAGTGATTATACTTATAGATGTGACCTTAAAGAAAGATTTTACAAAAGAGTTAGCCATATTCCTCCAATTAAAAAACAATGTTTATCCATATATCATATTATTTTGCTTGCAAAAATAGAATAGAAAGGTAGGAGGATAATGTATGCAATATATTTATAAGGTAAAAAAAGATGACAGTTTAAAAGATATTTGTATCAAATATTCAATATTTGCAGACGATTTGTTAAATAGTAATAACTTAGAGGAAGAGGATATAAAAGAGGGTGTGTTGCTATATATAAGCGTTCCCGATGGCAGAAGGTACGTAGTAAAACCTTTTGATACGATAGAAAAAATTGCAGATAAATTTGAGGTAAACGGCGAGGATATTTTGGAGTTTAATAATATAAAACAATTATTTTTAGGGCAGATTATTTACATTCCGTAATTTTGCTGTTGTTAAATTTTTGATTTTGTAATAATGACAATGGCTTGGTCATATGCTTTAGCGTGGAGGATAGTATGGACAAGAAGTTAAAGTTTGAAAAAAGTGATTTAATTGATATAGTAAAAAGTAGCTTGATTGCAATAGTAAGTTCCTTAGTTTTGATTTTAGTTTTTGCTATGATAGTCAAGTTTGCTGGTATAGAGGATAATTATATTGTAGTAATAAATATGATTATAAAAAGTTTAAGTGTTGTGCTTGGTATTTTATTTGGAATAAAGCAAGCGAAACTAGGTGCAATAAAAGGACTAGTTAGTGGTTTGTTGTTTGTTTTGTTATCATACATACTATTTGCTATCATTAATTTGGATGCAAAAATTGATGTTATGATGTTAATTGATAGTGCTATTCTTATAGCAGAAAGTTTAATTGCTGGAATAATAGTGGTAAATATTAAAGATAGGAAGGCAAATCATAGGTGAACAGCAGTTTAAGGCGTTTGTTGCGTGACGATATTTATTGGGCAGTTGAAAAGTTTAGCAATATATCTGAACTTAGGTTAAGGCGTGGCAAGAATATAGTAGTTTATACTTTTGGTGCAAGGAATGTAGTACAATATGTTTGTGAACAAGAAGATATTGACTACGTGCTAAAAATTGCAACTTCCCGTTCCTTGTATGCGGTTGAGGAGAGTATTAAGCACGGGTATATTAGTTGTGAGGGTGGCATAAGAATCGGCTTGGCTGGTGAGGCAGTGCTGGATAGTGGTAAATTGAGAAGTGTAAAAAATATCAATTCGCTTGTAATTAGAGTTGCAAAAAGTATTCAGTCCTTACCACAAGAGGTGTTGCCGATTATTGAAAACTTTGACAACACGCTTATTTTATCACCGCCATATCTTGGGAAAACCACAATGCTTAGGGAGATTACAAGACGACTTTCAAACAATGGCAATGATATTTTGGTAATTGATGAAAGGAATGAACTTTCGGCTACTATAAATGGTGAGAGCAACTTAGATATGGGTGCTAATACTGACATTATGGTAGGTGTGCCAAAGATAGATTGCTATGAGGGTGCAGTTAGAACAATGTCCCCAGATATTATAGTGACAGACGAGATATTTGGTGAGAGGGAAGTGGATGCAATACTTGACACTGTGCGAAGTGGCGTTAAAGTAATGGCTACAGCACACGGCGAAAATATAGATAATTTTTTGACAAATAAAAGCTATGCACCACTTAAAAATGTTATTGCAAATTATCTTTTACTTGGGGATAGTGTAGGAAAAGTCAAGGAGGTGCGGTGCAATTGTTCGGGCTAATATTTGGTGGAATAATATGTATTGCAGTGTCATTTGTGGGGCTGGTAATAAAGCAAAAATATAAAGCTAATAGTGACTTTATGTCTGCATATGTAGATTTTATCGGTTACGCAAAAACGGAAATTTCCAATAACAAAACTCCTATATTTAATATAATAGATAGCTACATCTCAAAAGAGAGTAATATTTTTACAAAGGTTTTGAGTGTGATAAGTGGTAACCTTAAAAAGGATATTATGGATAATAACAGCTATCCAAAAGAGTGTGCTTTGGTTGATAAAAAGAGGATAAAGTCATTAATCGCAGATATTGAAAGCATTGGCAAATATGATAGTGTGACAGAGGTTAACAAGCTTAAAAGCATAGAGGAACGCACTCAAAAAGAGGCGTTAAAAACAGCAGAGAAATATAAAAAAGATGGAGTTATGGCATTTAAATTGTCTGTGCTAATTGGCATTGCAATTATGATAATTTTATGTTAGGTAAATTATGGGGATAGATATTGTATTTAAGATTGCGGGTGTTGGACTAATAACTTGGATAATCAATAGTGTGCTAAAAAAGGCGGATAAAGATGAAATAGCATCTTTTGTAACAATAGCGGGATTGATTATCGTACTTTCAATAATTTTGGATATGATAGGTGGTTTGTATAGCAGTATAAAATCACTTTTGCAGTTGTATTAATGGATATTTTTAAGATTATAGCGATAGGTTTAATAGGTGCGATAATAGTTGTTATGCTTAAGTCGATTAAGTCAGAATTAAGCATAATGGCAACACTTGCAACGGGTATTATTATAGTAATAATTACACTTACATATATTGGTGATGTTATAATTGCTTTTAATCAAATAGTGGACAAGACTGGTCTTAATAGCAAGCTGTTTTCAGCCTTGTTAAAGATTGTTGGAATTGGCTATTTGACAGAATATTCTAGCGGAATGTGCGAGGATATGGGCAGTCCAAGCCTAGGTAAAAAAATTCAGTTTAGTGGAAAAATTGCAATATTTTTAATGGCAATTCCAGTAGTAACAGCGTTGATAAATACAGTCGCAAATTTGTTAAAATGAGGTAAATATGCTACAAAAATCGGTACTAAATAGAAAAATAAGCATAATTTTGTTAGTGATTGTATGCGTTATTATGCTATTCGCTTTTATAATGACAAACGAAAATTTAAGTGCCGAAAATTTAGCGATGGACGAGCTACAAAAGGAACTTGAGGAAAATGTTGATAAAAGTTTGGAGGATATTGATTTTTCCGACTTGGTTCAGTTTGAGAATAGTTTTGGCGGTTTTACATATGAGGGCGGTATAACTCAATTATTTAAAGATATTTTATCTGGAGAATATAATGGTGGCTTTGCAGATACTTTCAATTTGATTATCAATATGCTAGGGGTGTCTTTAAAAGGCTTTTTGCCACTTCTAGTAACCTTGATTGCAATCGCTGTTGTATTTAGTATTGTTAGTGGCTTAACTTCTGGGTTTATGTCCAACTCCACAACGGAAATTATACATTTTGTCTGTTATTCCGCAATGATAGTTATACTTATGACGGAAGTTACTTTTTTGATTACGTCTAGTGTAAAAACTATTAAAAATATGTCTGCATTTATGGAAGTGATTTTTCCTATTATGTTAACTTTAGTTACGGCATTAGGTGGAATTGCAACAACTGCAACTTATAGTCCAATGATGACAGTGTTATCTGTAGGTGTGGCAAAGATAATAAACAATATAGTTTTACCTTGCTTTATTGCAACAATGGCACTATCAATAGTAGGCTTTATCTCAAAAGATATAAAGTTGAACAAGCTTACAAAGTTTTTCAAGTCCGCTGGTGAGATAATTATTGGTGTTGTGTTTGGATTATTTACTACTTTTGTTACGACAAATGGCATAAGCGGTGCAATTACTGATAATATATCTATCAAATCGGCAAAGTTTGCAATCGCAAGTTATGTGCCAATACTAGGTGGTTATTTAAGTGAGGGGCTAGACTTGGCAGTTGCAAGTGTAATGCTAGTTAAAAATGCAATAGGTGTTGGCGGTGTGATTTTTATGTTATCAATAGTACTTGCCCCAGTCGTTAAAATTTTAATTTTTTCCTTAGGGCTTAAGCTAGTTGCAGGTATTATTGAACCTATTGGAAATAAAAGAATGAGTGAAATTATTTATGTTATAAGTAAAAATTTGACTTTGCTTGTGGTTGCAATTTTGGGTATGGCATTTATGTTTTTCATTATGATGATTTTGATTATGCTAACTTGCAATGCAGGTATTTGAGTAGTAATTAATGTCAAATTGCATCAAAAATCGGTACTAAATTGTAAAATTGGTATGTTTTGGTGTAGGCTTATGTTGTTTGGGTGGTAATTATGAATGCGTGGTTATTGTCAATAGTTGGGGTGGTGTCGCTTGGTGTATTGCTGGAAATATTGCTTGCAGATGGTCATACAGCTAAATATATAAAAGGTGTTTTTGCATTGGCAGTAGTGTTAGTTTTGGTAAGTCCTCTGCCACAGTTTTTTAAAAAAGATTTTGATATTAGTAAATTTTTTGGGGAAGAAATGGTTACGCAATCAACTTTTTTAAATGGTGTGAATGAGAGGAAAAATAGTGAGAGAGAGGAAAGAGTTTTAAATGCGTTAACTTCACAAGGGGTTAGTGCGGAACGAGTTAGAGTTTATTACTTACGTAATGATATTGATAATATTGATGTAGTAAAAGTATATGTGAAAAAAGATGAAAGCAAAGACAATATAATTAAAATAGTAAGGACTAAATTGTCAGTTAAGGCTGAGCAAATAAAAATATATTTATCAAGTTAAAGAGGTGAGTATGGAAAATAACAATATTGTTGACAAACGTGGTAAAAAGTCAAAAAAAGTGGAAGAGATTTTGAAAAATAAAAAATTTCAAATTATTTTTGCAGTAGTGGTTCTATTTGTGGTTGTGGTAGCATATGTTGGTTATGTAAATGTGAAAGACAAGGACAAGCAAGTAACGTTAAGTGACGGCAAAGAACTTACAACACAAATACAAGACGTTATAGGAAAAATAAAAGGGGTAGGTGATGTAAAAGTTTTGATAGTGTATGACGGCGGTGAGCAAATCGAGATTGCACATAAAACTGATAAAAGAACAGACAGAGTAGAAGACGATGGAAGAGTTACTGAAACAATTGAAGAAACAACTACACCAATTTTTACAAACGGAAACGAACCTTTGATTATTGGTACTAAGAGAGCAAAAATCGATGGCATTGTAGTAGTAGCTCAAGGTGGGGACAACCCCAAGGTTAGAGTGGATATTATGCAAGCACTTTCAACCTTGTTAAAAATTGAATTTAATTGCATAAAAGTATTTGGTATGGAATAGAATATATTAGAAATCGGAGGTTGTTATGAAAATTAATTTGACAGAAAACAGAAAGAAAATTTTAGTACTTAGTTGTATGGTAGTATTGCTTGTAGTTGCAGGCACATTGAGCATCGTGCTTAACTTGAATGCTGGTAAAGCTAATGATGGTAATAGTAGTCTTGATGGCACTCAAAGCACATTCTTTACAGAATTGCAAAGCGATAAAGAGCTTAGAAAAAATGAGCAAATCGCACTTTTAGATGCAATTATTAACAATGATAACTCAACTCAAGAAGCAGTTGCAAATGCAGAGAAAGAAAAACTTGCTATCGTTGCTAACATCAAAACTGAAATGGCTTTGGAAGCAAAAATTAAGTCTAAAGGCTTTAACAATGTTGCAGTTATGATTGGTAACTCAAAAATCAACGTGTTTGTTGATAAAGCAGAGTTGTTACTTGAAGAGACTTCAGTTATCTGCTCTTTGATTATGGAAGAAACTGAGTTTACAATCACAGATATTATTATCAACACAGCTGTTTAAGTTTGTAAGTAAGAAAATTGTTATACATAGGCGGTGCAATTGCACTGCCTATTTGCATATATGATTGGTTAAAAGCGTATATTAATGGCTATATGCGTATATGATAGTTTATATGAGAGTATAGTAGCAGTCAATAAAAAGTATCAAAATGTTGCTTTTGGATATAACGCCACTTATCAAACTCTTGATGATTGCCACTTAGTATAAATTTTAATATAAATTTAAATTGCTCACATTTGTTTTTTTGTGAATAATAAGAGAATAATATGGTTAAAAAGAATGGCTTGATAAAAAATATTCATTTTTTTATTCATAAAATGGAAAAATTTTGTATAAATCTTGATTTTATATTTTATTTATGTTAAAATATATCCGTATATTATAAATAAAAATTTTATTTAAGGAGAGTTATGGATAATACACTTAATCAAAATACTTATATAAGTTTAATTGCTTCAATTATATCAAATGCGGCATCTAAGGCAAAAGGTGTAGCTTCTGTCAGCACGGAAAGTGGTATTTCAAATAAATTTACTTCTAAAAATGGCTATGACGGCATTGAGATTGTAATTACTCATTCTAATATGGTTGTAATATCTTTGTCAATCAATGCTTACTTTGGTTTTGCATTGCCTGAAATAGTTAGTGAATTGCAAAATTCTATTAAAAAAGACGTAGAGGAACAAACAAGTTTCAAAGTGAAGTCTGTTAATGTCAATGTGATTGGGGTGGTATTTGCGTAATGAGTAAGGACATTGTTAAAAACGACAAAATCTTGAGCAGACGAAAAGCAAGAGATTATGCCTATCAAATGATATTTAGCTATCTTTTTAATGGTGAAAAAGATGAACTTTTATTGCAAAGAATATCTGAGGTTAAACATATTTTGGATGAAGATTTAAAA
>CAJTZR010000048.1 GCA_910584035.1 uncultured Christensenella sp.
TACAGCTTCCGATAATATAAATTATGTGTCGTTAAATTTGAGAGAACTCAAATTTAAACAAAAGCTAACGCTTTTTGCTTGATAAATCAAGCCGACATTATTTGAATTGCCTTCAGCTACTGCAAAATACCCTTTTGGGTGCTTTGCGACAACTTCCGATAATATAAAATAATAAAATATTTTATACGTAAATGCTTTTATTTAGCGTAAAATTATGTTATATTATAATAAAGTTATAATAAAAGTGTATTTTTTGCAAAGAAGGATAATATGAATGTAGTTGTAATTGGTGGCGGACCAGCTGGAATGATGGCTGCCATTAGTGCAAGTAAAAAAGGCGATAAAGTTATATTGCTTGAAAAAAACGAAAAACTAGGTAAAAAACTTTACATTACTGGCAAGGGTAGGTGCAATATTACAAATGATTGTGATAACAAAACTTTCATAGCTAATGTTTGTACAAATCCTAAATTTATGCTAGGTGCAATCAATAAGTTTGATACTGCTTCTACAATAAAATTTTGTCAAGATTGTGGCTTAAAAGTAAAAGTTGAAAGAGGTAATAGAGTTTTTCCTCAGTCGGATAAATCATCAGATTTTATCAAGATTTTTGAGCGAGAGCTTGCTTTGCAAAAAGTAGATGTGCGTTTAAATAGAAATGTTACAAAAATTGAGATAAAAGATAATGTAGTTTGTGGAGTATGGATAGATAAACAATTAATTCCTTGTGAGAAAGTAGTTGTAGCAACTGGAGGTATGTCATATCCTGGTACAGGGTCCACTGGTGATGGCTACAAGTTTGCAAAGTCTGTTGGTCATAACGTCACAACTATTTATCCCGCACTAGTGGGGATAAACCTTGTGGAAAATGTATCCGGGCTTGCTGGGGTAACTTTAAAAAATGTAGCTTGCAGTGTTGTGAGGGACGGCAAAGTTTTAGCACAAGAGAATGGTGAAATGTTATTTACTCATACTGGTGTATCTGGACCAATAATTTTGACTATATCAAGTTTAATAAACAAAATGCAAGGCAAAATGCAGTTGGTAATAGATTTAAAGCCAGCTTTAGACGATAAAACTTTAGACAATAGATTGCTAAGAGATTTTGAAAATAATAGCAATAAGGAATTTAAAAATGCAATTGCTGACTTAACAATTAAAGCCTTGTTACCAATTATAATTGAAAAAAGCAAAATCAACGCAAATAAAAAAGTAAATCAAATTACTAAAGAGGAAAGAGCTAAGCTAGTATATACTTTAAAAAGTTTGACTTATACTATTAAAGAGCTATGTGGACTATCTGGTGCAATAGTAACAAGTGGTGGCATAGACGTTAAACAAATCAATCCTAAAAATATGCAGTCTAAATTAGTTAAAGGTTTGTTTTTTGTTGGTGAGGTTTTAGATGTTGATGCATTGACGGGTGGGTTTAATATCCAAATAGCAATGTCTACTGGTTATGTGGCTGGCATAAGTGAAATAGAATAATTTATAAATAAAAAATAAAGATAATACGTATAGATAAAAGAGGTGTATATGTTAAATATAGCAATAGACGGACCATCAGGGGCTGGTAAAAGTACAATAGCAAAAGAAATAGCAAAGAGATTAAATATCATTTATTTGGATACAGGTGCTATGTATAGAGCAATCGGTTTAAAAGCCGTAAGACTTGGCATTGATACAAATGACCGAGATGGTGTTTTGACATTTTTAGATAACACAGAAATAAAAATTGAATACAATGACGGAGTGCAAGTTATCTATCTTGATGGTGAGAATGTAAGCAGTGCAATTAGGGAACATCACATCTCAAAGGCTGCATCAAATGTAAGCAAAATACCTGAGGTAAGGCTTAAACTTGTAGCAATGCAAAGGGATATTGCATCTAAAAATAATGTAATTCTTGATGGAAGAGATATTACAAGCTACGTACTAAAGGACGCAAACTATAAGTTTTATTTAACTGCTACGCCAGAGGAAAGAGCAAAAAGACGTTATAAGGAATTGATTGAGAAAGGTCAAGATGTACAATATGATAAAGTTCTTGCAGATATTAATGACCGTGATTACAATGACACGCATAGAGATTTTGCACCACTTACTTTGACAGAGGATAGTGTTTATATTGATTCAACTGACTTGGAAATTGAACAAGCGATAGATAAAATTTTGTCTTATATTAAATAATAATTTATCTAAAATTATATTTAGTATCGATTTTTGACGGGTTTTGTGAACAATAATCAAATAAATAGAGGTATTTAATAGTGGAAAACAATAGATTTTATAGAGTGATAAGAAAGATAATAAGACCAATCACTAATTTTTTGTGGCCAGTAACAATAATCAATAAAAACAAGTTTGATGAGGGCAAAGGTATTTATGTTTGTAACCATTTTTCATTGCTTGACCCTGTACCATTTGTTACCGAATTATTTGATTATGATTTTAATGCTTTAATGAAAGAGGAATCTATCCATATACCAGTGCTAGGAAAAATACTTTTAAAGATTGGTGTAATTCCTATTCAAAGAGAAGAGGCAGATTTACGTGCTATAAAAAAATGTATGTCTGTTTTGAAAAATGACGGACCATTGATTGTTTTCCCTGAGGGAACTAGGAACAAAAGTGGTAGCAGAGAAATGTTGGACTTTAAAGATGGTGTTTCAATGTTTGCGTTAAAGACAAAATCACCTATAATACCTATGGTTTATTATAGACCAATTAAAACATTTAGAAGAACATATTTGCTAATAGGTGACCCAATTGACTTAAGTGAATATTATGACGGCAATTTGAAAGATGTTAGAGGTGCGGTTACTGAAAATTTGAAAGCACAAATGCATAATATGCAAATTGAATTAGACAATTTACTTGCAGATAAAAAAGCACTTAAAAAGATGTTGAAAGCACAAAAAGTTGAGTACAAACAAAAGTTTAAACAGAAAAAACTTGAGTATAAAAACAAGCTTTTGTTAGAGTCACCAAAAACGGATAATAAAGAAAAGAGTGAATAGTATTGATTTTTATTTTTAGCTGTTTAGCTAGAAAATTCTTATGTGGTTAAAATATTCTGTAAGATATTACTAAAAATTGATATATTTAGCTATACTATAAAGATTAATTGTTATAAAACAATAGACATAGCATACATAATATTTAGGTTGTAATATTTTCTTTTTAATATTTATATTAAATGTGGTTATCTAGCAATTAAATAATTAGCACATTGTGTGTTAATGGAATAGATTCATAAGTAATTATAAAATCTAAAAAATGAGGAACTATGAAAATAATTGTTGCAAAGACAGCTGGTTTTTGCTTTGGTGTGGAAAATGCAATAAATAAAGCATTGTCTACTGAAGGTAAGATTGTTACACTTGGTGAGATTATTCACAATGAACTTGTTGTCAACAAATTAAAATCAAAAGGGATATATCCAATTAATTCCTTAGATGAATATAAGGAAGGTAAGGTTGTTATCCGTTCTCACGGAGTTGGTCAAGCTGTTTATGAAAGGCTTGCTGAGCGTGGTATTGAATTTGTTGATGCAACTTGTCCATTTGTTAAAAAAATTCACAAAATAGTAAACAATGCATATACGCAAAATAAGCAAGTAATTATAACTGGTGAGGCAGAACACGCAGAGGTTGTAGGTATCAATGGTTGGTGTGGTGGCAGTGCGATAATTATTGATAGCGAAGAGTCTGTGGAAAAGCTCGATTTTATTGATAAAGAGTGCGTTTTGGTCTCTCAAACGACTTTTTCGGCAGAAAAATTTAAAAATATTAAAAAAATAATAAAAAACAAGTGTAAAATAGTTGAAATTTTTGATACTATTTGTTATACTACAAGGGATAGACAACAAGAAGTTGTCAAAATAGCCAAAAATGTGGATATTATGCTTGTTATCGGCGGTAGTCATAGTAGTAATACTATAAAGCTGTATAATTTAGCAAAACAATATTGCAAACAAAGTTATTTGATTACTTGTCTTGAAGATTTATCAAAAGTTGTAAAAAAAGATGTCAGCGTAGGAATAACAGCTGGTGCGTCAACTCCTAAAGAGTTGATTATGGAGGTAATTGATATAATGAGTGATACTCAAGGAAAAAGCAAGGAAATGCTTAATGAGGAAGTTGCAGCTAATGCAAACAATGAAGCAATGAACGAGTTTGTAAGTGCTATGAATATTGAAAGTGCTTACGATAGACCGCAAGAAGGCAAAAAAACTAAAGTAACTGTTGTTAGTGCTAACAAAGATGGTATTATTGTTAACTACAATGCTAAGACAGATGCTTTCATCGACAAGTCAGAAGTTGAGCTTGACGAAAAGGACTACAACCCAGCTAACTATTCAAAGGGTGATGTTTTCGAGGCTGTGTTTATTGCAAAGAAGAGCAAGGAAGATATGGTTGCTATGAGCAAAAGGATAATCGCTCAAAGAGAAGTGGAGGACCAAAAAGCTCAAGAAATTATCAATGGTAAAGAGTTCACTATTAAAATTGAGAAAGCTGTTAAAGACGCTGGTTTGTTAAGTAAATTAGGTAGCTATACTATATTTGTACCACAATCTCAAATTCGCATTGGTTTTGAAAAGAACTTGGACAAATATGTTGGTAAAGAACTACGTGTTCGTAAAATTGAAGCTAAGAATGGTGACAAGCCATCAAGCAAAAAGATAATCGCTTCTCACAAGGTTATTGCTGAGGACGAGAAGAGAGCTAAAGAGGACGCTTTCTGGAATTTAATGATACCAAACACTATTGTTAAAGGTGTTGTAAAAAGATTCGCTAAGTTTGGTGCATTCGTTAGCGTAAATAAAAATGACTGCTTAGCTCACATTAGTGACTTAAGTTGGACAAAGGTTCAAGACCCAGCTGAGGTTTTGGAATTAAACAAAACTTATGAGTTTTTAATTTTGGATGCAAATCGTGAAACTGGTAAGGTAAGTCTTGGTTATAAGCAACTACAAAAGAAACCTTATGAGGAAGCTCAAGAGAAATACCCAGTTGATAGCGTAGTTAAAGGCACTGTTGAAAGAATCTTTGCATATGGTGCATTTGTATCAATTGACAAAGGTATTGACGGCTTAGTTCCAGTATCTGAAATTAGCTACAGCTTTGTAAAAGATGCTAATGAGGCTTTCAAAGTTGGTCAAGAGATTGAAGCAAAAGTTATTAAATTTGAGGGTAGCAAAATTACTTTGTCAGTAAAAGCATTGTTAGACCCACCAGCTCAAGTTGAGAAAGAGGTTGAAATAACTTCTGACGATATCAAAGAGAATAATGAGAAACGTGCTAAAGCAAACGCTAAAAAGTTTGAAAATGCAGCTCCTCAAGCTAAAAAGCCAAAGGCTAAAAAGGCAACAGCTCCTGCACCAGTACAAGAGGAAGCTAAGTCTTGGACATCTGAAACTGCAGGTGCAACAATGGCTGACCTATTCAAAGGCTTAAATCTTTCTTTTGATAATAAAGACGCTGAATAATTAAAATACTTAAACATTAAAATATGTAATTAATCAAAAAAAGTTCCTATTATTTAGGAACTTTTTTGTTGTGTAAATATATAATTGCAAAGATTATATTAAGAAAATATTATTTTATTACAGCAAAGTTAAAAGGTAGCTATAAGAGTAGCAATGAGTAATAAAAATAATTTAATATAAAGCATTATAAAATCTTAAATAGGTATAGTGCTGAACACATTTTTTAAATTGGTAATATTTTTTTTGATTGCCGTTAATTAATGATTAATAAAAATAATACTTTATTCTTAAGGTTATATTTGATAATTGTAATGTGTGATAAATTTTACAAAACAAATATACATAAAAGAAAATTATACTTTTTTGTACTATTTAAATTTATAATAGTTTTTATAACATTTTAAAATAGAGTTTCTATTTAAAAATATAAAACTATAAAATCTAATTAAAAATTTGATATTTCTATTTCAAAATAAATGTATTGTAGAGGATATGATTTTAAAATTATAGCTTATTAAAATTGAGGTGACTCAAAATTTAAACAAAAGTTTAATTGATATAATAAATAAAATATAACATTATTATACTTGTTTTTTTACTTATTAATATTCATAATAAAAAATATCCCTACAATTAACTTGTAGGGTAAAGTAAATTGCATACCAAAATCAATTTTAAAATTAGTATTCAATAATTTAAATTTTCATATAAAACAAAACTAGACACTACAGAGTAGTGCCTTAGCTTAAATTTATAGTAAATAATTAAGCTCTAGCTTTGTCTAAAGCCATACTAAGTCTGCTAATTTTTCTGCTAGCATTATTTTGAGTGTAAATGCCATCGCTCTTAGCACGATTAATTAATGAAATAGTCTCTTTCAATAACTCTTCTGCCTTAGCAATATCACCTGCTTGTAGAGTAGCATTGTACTCTTTGATTGCAGTTCTAACTCTTGAACGCTTTGCTCTATTTGCTTCGTTAGCTTTATTATTAGTGATTACTCTTTTCTTTTGAGATTTAATATTAGGCACAACAATATCTCCTTTATATCTTATTTCCTACTAATTTTAGCATATTTAATTTTTTTTTGCAATCATTTTGCACTATATTTTTTATATTTTCTATAAAAATGTCAATAATTTCAGTTATATAGGTGGTTTGATATGATAAATAGTGATTTAGCAGTAGAATTTGCAAGTGATATTGTAAAAAAAAGTGACCAAAATCAAGGCGAAAACATTGTTAAAAGGATAAACGTTACTGACAAAAGCTTATTTAATGATAGGTGTGGTGTGTATTATGATATTGATTGCACTGCAGAACCTTATGTTGTTGAAAATGCTATTACAGAGTGTTTGCTGTCTTACGGATATAAATGCGATAAAATCTTGCTTATTGGGCTTGGTAATGCAAGATATATTTCAGATGCTTTGGGCGAGCTTGTGCTTGATAATTTGCCAGTTGCAAATGAAAAAATGGCAAAGTTTAAACCACAAGTAAGCAGAGTTACTGGTATCGAATCGCACGATATAATTCTCTCTACAAAAAAACTGGTAAAACCTACATTGATTATAGCAATTGATTCGCTTGCAACAAGTGATATTGCAAGGGTGGGAAAGAGCATACAGATAACAAATGTCGGACTTACTCCTGGTAGTGGTGTAGGTAATAGTCGTAAGATATTAACCGCAAAAAGTCTTGGAGTGCCAATACTAGCAATTGGCGTACCTCTTGTTACAAGTGTTAATGTAAACAATTCACGCCGTCTAGTTATCCCTATTGACACAGAGGATATTGCAGAAAAATTAGCAAAATCAATAGCAAATGGCATAAGACAAATTTTAGCTTAATAAAATATAAATGTATTTAATTATTTATTTTATTCGTTGCTAGTTGCACGTGATTTTTTATAAAAGGTGTGTATGTTAAAAATTGGTTTGATTGATAGTGGTATGGGTGGACTCAGTGTATTAAAAGGTTTGATAGAAAATAATGTTAATGCAGAATATCATTATTTATACGATAATAAATATCACCCATATGGCTCAAAAAGTGAGAGCGAATTAGTCGCAATAGGTTATAGTAATATGAAAAAACTCTTGGATATTGGTGTTGATATAGTAATAATCGCTTGCAATACCTTAACCAGTCGAGCAATTGACAAGTTGAGATTAATGTTTGATAATATCCCTATTGTAGGTGTTGAACCACCAATTAAGCCAGCAACATTACAATGTGATAATATCTTGCTACTTGCAACACCAGCTACATTAAAATCGGATAGAGTAGTAGATATGATACATAATAATACAAGTAAAAATTTTTATTTTCCAGATATGTCTTGCCTTGCTAATATGGTGGAAAATAATTATGAAAATAAAAAAATTATCTATGATTTTTTGTTGGAAAGTTTAAAAAAATATACAAATATTGATGGAATAGTTATTGGTTGTACACATTACAATTTTGTAGTTCCAGAACTCAACAAATTATTTCCTAATAGTCAAATTTTCAGCAATATTGATGGTGTAGTAAAACGTACAAAATATATAATAAGTAAAAACGATTTTGAAAGTACAAGTTATCTGCAAATTAAACTATACTTAACGGGTAAAGATTTACCGATTGAGAAAAAATACTATATATGTAGGTATCTTGATTTTGGCACACAATTTACTTGCCAAAATTAAGATTAACCAACGAAAATCGATATTAAATTGCAATTTAACTTGATTATTAATTAGATAAAAATGTTCATCAAATAATATATTTGATGAACATTTTGTATTTAAATTATAGCTTATTTTTCAAAATTTGTCAACATAAATTTGAATTATGTTCTATTTCGTGATTATTTATGTGCAAAATGATAATGTTATGATAAAAAAAGTACATCAAATATATTATTTGATGTACAAAATACAAACAAATTATTCATAAAAAACAAATAAAATAAGGAGTAAAAAATGAAAAAATCAAAGATTTTTCTAACTATTTTTATAGTTTTATTAATTTGTTGTTTGTCATTTGTGCTAGTTGCTTGTGGTGGCAATAACGATGACGATAAGGACAATGGTAGTGAGAATGATAGTAATGGCGGAAATGCTGTTGTAGAAATTTTGGAGTATACTGAGGTAGATGGTGGATATTCTGTTTCATTAAAATCTGATGCTGAAAAAGAAAAGATAACCGAAGTAATTATCCCAGACACTTGAAATGAAAAACCAGTAGTTGATATTAAAAGTGAAGCTTTTTCTGATTGTACAAAACTAACAAGTGTCACATTATCAAAAAATATAATCAATATCGGTTACTCTGCGTTTTATGGTTGCACTAGTCTAGAAAAAGTTGATATCAAAGATTTAGTTGCGTATTGTAAAATCAACTTTGAAAATCGATATGCTTGCCCAATTGCACAAAATTTATATTTAAATGGTGAGTTGGTTACTGATTTGGTTATTCCAAATAGCATCACAACTATTAACGATTATGCGTTCAATAATTGTACTAGTATTACTAGCGTTACAATTCCAAATACTGTAACTACTGTTGGCACATTTTCCTTTTTAGGTTGTAGCAATGTATCAACTGCTACTATTCCAACAACAGCAATTAGTAGTATACCACATATAAATTTAAAAACACTTGTTATAAGTGGCGGTGATTCTATTGATAAATATGCATTGATGAACTGTAGCAATCTTGCTTCAATCACAATTTCTGATAGTGTAAAAACTATTGGTGAGTCAGCATTTTCTAAGTGTAGTAGTCTTACTTCTATTGTAATTCCTAATAGCGTAACACAAATTTCTAGTTATGCATTTGAAAATTGCACAAATCTTGAAAGTGTTATTTGTGGTGAAAATGTGACAAATATTGGTTGGAAAACATTTAGTGGATGTAAAAAACTTAAAACGCTAAAACTGGGAAATAAAATCAAGAGTATTACTAGTTATGCATTTGAAGATTGCACTAGTCTTGAAACTATCACTTATGCTGGTTCAAAAGCTGAATGGATTGCAATAAAAAAAGAATATAGTTGGAATGAAAATTCTAGTGAGTTCAAAGTCATTTGCACTGATGGAAAGCTTGATAAAAATAGCAATGAAATTGAGTAAAATTACATTAGATAAATCTAACTAATTAACACAAAGTTAATAATATAAATCAATTAAACCCATAAAGCTGAGAATTCAAATATGAACTCTCAGCTTTAAATTTTTGTATTCAATTGCTTCTAATACCTATTAGCTTATAAACAATTAAAAAAGCCAACAATAAAGTTGACCTTTTTATTAAAATTCCAAATTTTGTGACTTTAAACATAAGTTTTAAATCTAGTTAGGCAGCAACGCATTAAAACAAATACAATTAATGGCTCACGCAAAAGCTATTGAAAAATGTGGCATAGAGCAAAACACAATGTTTGTAAAATATTATTTAAATTATATACAACATTATTAAGTCGGACTGAAGTAGAGCATAGCGAAACTTCACGCTTGGTCCGAGTGAGGAGCGAGTTCAATAGTATTTTGAGTGATTTATTTTGTGATAATAAAAAAAATCACTCGCTACTAATTGCAACGAGCGACTATGGCAGAGAGGAAGGGATTCGCTCCGCAATGTGCTAACGCACACTTCGCAAGTCTAGCTTGCTTGGGGCTAAGCCCTTGCTATCACGCCTGCTTCGGACGCACTTGCCACTGGCAACTGCTTACCCTTGCGTTCAAATCCCCAAGTTTAAAAAAATGAACGAACAAAAGCTCGTCCAATTTTATTGGCAGAGAGGAAGGGATTCGAACCCTCGAATGCTATCAACATTACACGATTTCCAATCGTGCTCCATAAGCCAAACTAGGAGACCTCTCTATAATGATTTTTTATTTAAAATTTAAAGTTTAAATTATACATAATTTTGCATATTAATTAGTTAGGTAAATATTTTAGTCAATATGTTTTATATTATTAATATGTTTAAAGCTTTTTACATATTAATTTTAACTTATTTTTGATAAAAAATCAAATAAATTTGATAAGGTTTTATTTTAATCGGTAAGTATTTACTTTTTTGCTGTTATATGGTATAATTATATTAGATAATATGAGTACAATAATTTGTAATTAATATTATTTAATGTATTTGATTTTATGCTAAATTAAAAGTTGCATAAATAGGAGGTGCAAAATGAGTGTTGGTGGTTATATTGCTTTAAGTATAACTGGCTTTATATTGTTCGTTTTCTTGGTAGCAGCTTTGATAGGGTATTTTGTATGGAGAAAATCATATTTTGTTTGTGAAAAATGTGGTCACACCCATAAGCCTAAATATTTAAAGTTTTTATTTGGGTGGCATATGTTTGATAATTATTTGTTTACTTGTCCTAATTGCGGAGAAACTTGTTCTCATACTCTTGAAACAGATAATTGATTGTTGTGTATATTATCGGAAGTTATCCATATACCCCACAAAAAAAGTTATTTTGCGGGGACCCAGATAAGCGATAAGCAGTATCATTTGATAGTAGTTGAATTTTAATTCAAACGAGAAAAACTTGCAAAGTAAGTGTATTGCGTGAGCAATATAAAAGTTTAATTTAATTTAAAATTTACTTCTCATAGTTTAGAATTAACAAACTATATCCGATAAATAAGCTACAGATTTTCTCAAAGCATCTATTGTTTTTGTCTCTAGCACACATCTAGAATTAGTTTTTTCTGCTGTTATAAGTCTATCTTTAATATTTATTTCTCCGTCACCTAAGGCAAGGTGATTGTTAGCTTTTTGAGTTTTACTTTCAGTGGTTGCATCGTGAATGTGAAAATGTTGCAGTTTATCTTTGTGTTGCATAATAAATTGAACATATGTTTCGCCTATTGCTTTGGAATGTCCAATATCCCAAGTTAAACCGAATTTTGGACTTTCTAACAAATAGTCAATTGCAGTTTTTTCATATTCAAGAAAGCCATCAGTATTTTCAATGGCTATTATTATGTTTGCATTACCAATCCATTTTTCACATAAAGAGCGGAATTGTTTAAAGCAATCTAAATATATATTAAGATTTCTATCATACATATATATTTTTTCTTTTGGCAGGGTCATATAAACTCCGTGATTCATATGCATATTTATGATAAATGACATACTTTGGTTGCCAAATCTATTTTGTAATGGCAGTAACTTTTTTGCAATTGATATAGTTTTTTTAATTGTTCGTAAATAAGCTTTTCTTACAAGCAAATTGAAGTCAGCAATGCTAACATTTTCATCTAAATGAATGGTGTAGTATATGCCAGCTTCACTTGCAAAATCAAAGAATTTTTTTGTTTTTTTTAGCTCTTTTAATTGGTATTCTGGAAAATTCATATTAAGCTCAATAAATTTTAAGCCAAGATTTTGACACAATTGGATATTTTCTTCCAAAGTATAATTTTCTATTAAAGTTGGCATTCCAAATTGCAACATAATGTATCCCCTTAATCATTTGTTAATAAATTATTAAATTTATGTTTTAATTATAGCATAAAAATGCTTAATAAGCAATATTAACTATAATAATTAAGTATAATCATTTTGAAAAATTATAGCAAAAATTTAAATTAGTAAAAAGTTAAATATTTAATAACTATTAAAATACAAAATAAAAAAATAATTAGCAAGCACTTGATAATTTTAAAAAATAATGTTATAATTTGCTTAATCATTAAAAACACAAGAGGATAAAAGTATGGTTATTTTTTATGGAGCAAATGGAGAAAAAATTAAAAATCCAAGTGAGGATTTTATTAAAGAATTTGTCAATAAAGAAGCAGAATATTGGCAAGAGGGAAGCGGTGATTCCTCTTTTGAAGTAGATGGCAGTGAAGAAACACTTATAATGTTTTATGAAGAGCCTTATGGCTTTTTCATTATGCGTCACCCTGACTATTTAGTTCCTTATGATGAAAATGTAGACACTGAAGTAATTGAACACAATGTTGGTGGTGAACCTATGATGGTACCAGTTTGTTGCTTCGTAAGCCGTGAAGATGCATTTAGTATCATATTAGATTATATTAATAATGAAACTTTTTCAGATGAATACAATTGGACAGACCTATATGACATAGAATTTGATGGTAATGATTATTAATTAAAATGTCAAATAATAAAAACTATATATATTAGCATAAAAGCATCTAAAACTTTTGTTTTAGATGCTTTTATATAGGTTATAATTTTACAATAATCTAACATTAAGACTATTTATACTTATTAATTAGTTATGAAAATTTTTAGTCAATGTGCTTTAATATTATTAATTTGACTG
>CAJTZR010000049.1:0-1525 GCA_910584035.1 uncultured Christensenella sp.
GCTCTGCGTAAACACCGCTACCACAATTATTAGATTCATTGCAAGCAATAATACCGCCTTTGATTGTTAGCTCATTTTTTCTAGAATATCCACTAACTTGCGAAATACCACCACCATAATCACGTGCTTTATTGCCTATAACAAGTCCATTAAACATAGTTAAATAGCCACCGCAAACAATGCCACCGCCACGTTCAGAGTAGTTGTTTGTAACAATACCACCTAAGTAGTAAATTCTGCAACTAGCATCGCCAACAAGACCGCCACCGCCCCAGCTGTCACCTTTTCTTGCTCCACCAGTTATCTTACCACAATCAAGCTCAAGTAACTTTTCTAATAAAAGATTCTCATCATCTTTATTTTGCTCATAAATATCCAATGCCAATTGCTCATTTTCGGTATCATTAAATTTGCTATCCATTAATACCAAGTCACCTCTAATTACCATACAAGCACCATTGTTTGTAGCTTTTTCTTTACTTAATCTTCTATCAATATTGTATCCATTCAAATCTAATACAACTGAGGTATTAATTGGTATAGAAATTCTGCCATTATCCATTGAGAAACCACTATGTGCAGTTCCAAATATAGTTATATTATTATAATCACGAGCTATCCAATCTTTTGCAAGTATTACTTTAGCACTCAAAAATGAATTCCTTGAATAAGATATTGCCTCATACCAAATATTTTCCATACCGCTACATACACAAGGAGTACCATCTGGACAATCACAAGTCAAAACAAAAGTTTTACCAACTGCTGGTATCTCTCTTGGAAAGTTACTATTGTACTTAGTTGCAAGAGTTTTATAGTCTTTGCTTTCATTTATTATATTCTCAATTTCTGTTTCAGTTAAAGCTGTTGTACTACTCGCTTGATTTTCATCATTTGCCACAACAACTTGCCCATTATTAGTATTGAGAGTGATTGCAAAGCAACCAATCAAAGCTAGACACATTATAGATAAAATAACTACAAAAATTCCAGCATTTTTTAAACTGATTTTCATAAAAAAAAACCTCCTATTGTTGGGTACATAAAATAAATATATCTGTGTACATATAGTGAGGTTTTTTGTTTAAGAAATTTAAAGTTTTATTCAATTTTAAGTAATCAATTTACAAAATGTATACACAAAGCTTGACTAAATTACATTTTAGCTAATATAATATATATAGCAAATGTACATAGATATATTTATTCTATGTACATATTTTTTACTTAAAAAATAAAATATTCTCAATTTACCCACGATTTTCAGCGGGTATTTTTAAAAATTCGACTTTTTATAAATTTTTGACTTTACAAAAAATTAAACACTCTAAAATTGCTTTTTTAGAGTGCTTAACTATTAACTTAAAACCAATTTAATATAGCCAAATTTCGGCTTATATCTTACTTTTACTTATAGAATTTTTAAAATGTATATAAATTTAAATAAAAGCTATTGCTTTAAAATATTAATCAATTTAACACGATTAAAATAATCAACTAGATTGAATACACAATATAAAAATAC
>CAJTZR010000049.1:1535-12780 GCA_910584035.1 uncultured Christensenella sp.
GCTAAAATTTGTATTAGCACATTATTGCTTTAATTGTTTTTCAATCATAATCTTTTGAAAAATATTTTATTAGCGTTTTATAGCTTTTTAAATTATTTGCTTAGCAAAAGTGCCATCAGCATTCAAATTAATTCTTGTAACCCTGCCCTCAAAATCACTTACAATAATAAACTCTTGATTATTTGAGTTACCTAAAATCGCTTTACTTAAAATACTGCTACCGATTTTGAAAGTATCAATTTTGTTACCAGTATTTTTATCTATAACGTACAAATTGCCGTCCATTGCACCAAAGTAAATTTTGTCACCTTTAATAACTATCGTTGCTTGTATGCCTTGTGAGCCTGTACCGCTATATGGTGTTGCATAAATCATATTGTCACCAGTATGACATTCCCACTTAACGGCTAAGTCGTCCATATTTAAAGCAATAACACCTTTATCATTAGTACCAATAAAAGCAATGTTGCCTTCAACTATTGGAATTGAACCGACATTAAAGTTATAGCCGTGCTCCTCACCACCTATATTTAACTTAATCTCTTTTTCCAATAGAATTTTACCATTACTAGGATTAATTTGCAAAATTGTACCACTATTTAAAAGATAAATATTATCCTTATAACTAAATGCAGAAGCTTGAGCATTTATCCATTTATCAAGTGTCCAATTTTTCTTTCCAGTATTTTTATTTAAAGAATAATACGCACGCCAATTGTCACCAATAATAAGTTGTTCACCAAAAATTTGCATTTTGTATGGTGATGGTTCGCCTTTACCAAAATTTGTTTTCCATAATTGCTCACCAGTTTTTATATTAAAGCAAAATACAAATCTAGAATTACCACAATATACCTTGTCACCCTCACCTATAATGCCGTGCAATGTGTAACGATAAGTGATAAGTTGCAAATCTGTTTCCCAAAGTTTACTGCCGTTTGTTGCATTAAGCCCATACACAATACCAGAGGAATCTTGAATAACAACTACCCCGTCATTTATATAAAAGTTATTTTTTATAGATGTTGCAGTATGGAATTCCCAAATAGTTTTACCATCTTTATTTAAATCTAAACAAGCGAATACTGGGTCACGTGGATAGTCATTTTCCATCATACCCACATAAATTTTATTATCTACAAGTTGTGGGTCAGTATATAAGTTTCTGCCACTAAGTTGCTTTTGCCAAGCGTAACCTAACTCGCTTGACTCTGGCACATAGTCAGTATATCTCATATAAGTTTTAGCAATAGTATTATTTTCAATCTCCACAAGGCGAACACCACCAATAGAGCCGTCAATACCTCCAACTAGCGGAGTGGTGGAAATATTTAAAATACCATCATAATCGTTGATAAAGTTGTAGTGTAAATGTCCATTTATCCAACCAATTACACCCTCTTTTTTCAACTCAATTTTTTGAGTTCCAGACTTTAATACCATTCCAGTTTCGTCACGGCAGACATCGTGGTTAAAGATTACAATTTTTTTATTATCGTCTACTTTAGCAATATCATTTTTCATCCAAGTAACAACATCACCAAAAGTATACTTAGCTGGATAATCACCATAAGCCAAAGATGATACAATATAATGTACATTACCAACATCAAAAGAATAATTTACTGGTCCATATAAATCTTCAAATAATTGTTCACCATACTTGCCATAATTTACAAAATCGTGGTTACCAATTGTATATCTTACTGGAATACCCATATTTTCACTATTCATATCAACAATATGTTGTTTTAAACCAGCCTCATAACAAATATCGCCAGTATGTATCAAAAATGCTGGATTTGTTTCCTCAACTTGCTTTTTCAAATGATTAAACCAATCACCCACACCTTTCTCATTAATTTCTGTATCAGAAATTTGCATAAATGTATGATTAGTTTCGTCTACATTCTTTTTATTTAGAGTAAAATTGTACTCATCAGTTTTCCTATCAATCTCTTGATAGTATTTATCAGTCCAATAGCCAGTAGGATTTGTAATTGTTACAAATCTAGCCTTATGCCAGCCTTTCAATTTAAATCTGCCGTCTGCACCAGTTTGAACAACATTCCTACCATCTGTAACACTTACATTTGCAATAGGAGTATTGTTACTATCCATAACAATACCAGTTGTTGGTACTGTGGCTACGCCAAAATAAATACCAGTAGAAATACCGCCTAAAATCGCCAAACTCGCAAGAACAATAACAACGATTAAGGCAATCTTTTTTGCTTTGCTACTTAAAGTCATAATTTCCTCCAAATTACTTCTATCAACATTTGTGGTAAATGCAAATTATGTTTTGTAAAATTTAAGAAAACTCAAATTTTAACAACACAAGCAAATTTTAACTCACTTTAAAATTTTACCCACGTTTATTTGTTATTTTTACAATCTCAACATTATTAATCGCATCGTCTATCAACTCTTTAAGACCTACAATCTTATTATATTCTGCCTCTGCAACGCTTAATTTAGGCTTTATAATAGGATTTTTAGGTAAAAACACTGTACAACAATCTTCATAAGGCAAAATACTTGTTTCAAAAGTATCAATTTCCTTAGATATCTTAATAATTTCCGTCTTATCCATATCAATCAAAGGTCTTAAAATAGGCAAGTTTTTTGCTCTACTATTTGTTACTGTTAGGCTTTCAAGCGTTTGAGATGCAACTTGTCCCAAGCTTTCACCAGTAATCAATGCACCACATTTTTGTTCAATCGCAATTTTTTCAGCAATTTCAACCATAATCATACGCATAACGGTAATCATAAAGTCCTCACGACAATATTGATGAATAGCTTGCTGAATTTTAGTAAATGGAACAACAAACAAAGGAAAATGTCCGCAATATCCGCTTATTATTTTTCCCAACTCAATTACTTTTTCCTTGGCTTGAATGCTTGTAAATGGATAGCTATGAAAATGTATGCCGTTAATTTGCATACCACGCTTTGCCATTCTAAAACCAGCGACTGGGCTATCTATTCCACCGCTTAAAAGCAATAGACCTTTTCCGCTACTACCAACTGGCATCCCCTCAAAGCACTTTATATTTTTAAAGAATATGTATGTAGTTTTATTTTCTCTTATATCCACATTAATATTCAATTGTGGTTCGTGCAAGTCAACTACCATATCTGGTTTACGCACCAAAATATCGCCACCAATTTGACTTGCAATCTCTGTGCTAGTTAAATTAATTGTCTTATCTGCACGTTTAACAGTAACTCTGAACTTTTGAGCAACTGGCAAACTATCGCAAATTAAATCTGCTATTTTATCAATATCAGTATGCATTTTTATTGCAGGACTAAGTGAGTGAATACCAAATACTTTTTGCAATGTTTGGATAATATTATCCTCTATCTCATTATCATATCCCGCTACATAAAATCTGTTATGAGATTTTTCTATCACGCAATCGTAAATACTCAATGCGTTTTTTATATTTCTCTCAAGCAAGTTTTCAAAAAACCTTTTATTTTTGCCTTTTAAAAAAATCTCACCGAATCTTATTAAAATAACTTTTTCCATTATAATTCCTCTACATTTATTATTTAAATTATCAATTAGACAAATGAACAATCAAGCACTATGCACTAAAAAATCATATATTTTACATATTTAAAAAATGAGTTTCAAATAAAAATAATTAACTATTTAGCCGTAAAATTATTTAAAAACTTATAACATTCCTCAAATTCTTTTATAAAAATTTCTACCTCTTCAAAAGTAGTACAATTATCAATGCTTATTCTCAACATACCATCAAAATACTCTTTTGAAAGTCCTAATGCAATAGGTACTCTTGTATGAGCTTTAGAGGCAGAACAAGCTGACCCAGTACCAATAATTATACCTTTATCCTCAAGCATATGAACAAGCACTTCGCCACGAGTATCCTTTATGCTGATAGACAAAATGTTTGATAAACTTTTATCAAAATTTGTGTTAATTACACAATTAGGTACGATTTTCGTAAGGTTTTGAGCGGTATACTCAATTAATTTTTTATTTTTTTCAATATCTAATAATTTATAAGTTTTATCCAAAGCATAAGCGGTACTTACTATTCCACACACGTTTTCTGTTGCTGAACGCAAACCATTTTCTTGCCCGCCACCAAAAATAATTGGATTGATATTTACACCTTTTTTAATATAAAGTCCGCCAACGCCTTTCATTCCGTGGAATTTATGTGCAGAAAAAGTATACAAGTCCACACCTAGCTTATTTAGATTAATAGGCATCTTACCTACTGCTTGTACTCCATCACTATGGAAAATTGCTTTTGGTGCAATAGCTTTAGTCATTGATACTAATTTTTCAATATCATTTATCCCGCCAGTTTCATTACTTACGTGCATAATTGAAACAAATGCCACATTGCTTGTCAATTTTTCCTTAAAATCATTTTCGCACACTATACCATTGCAATCGCATTTTACAAATTCTACTTGAACGCCTTGGGCTTGTAACTTTTTTGCAGATTGATAAATCGCACTATGCTCTATTTCAGAAACAAGCACTTTACAATCTTTAAATTTTTTGCTACCAAACATTGCCATATTGTCCGACTCAGTACCACTGCCTGTAAATACAATGGTACCATTGCCGTGTAAAATGTCTAATATTTTCTGCTTTGCTGCTTTAATTTCCTTTGCAACATTTAATGCTTTTGTATACAAAGCTGATGGATTATAATATTCTTCCACCGCATACTTTTTGATAATATCCAAAATTTCTGGATACATTGCAGTGGTTGCACTTGTATCTAAATATATCATATAACCTCACCTTTTAATATAGTTGCATACAAATATTTATCCAAATTGCAAAGCACTTTTTTATCAGCTGTCACAATAAGATATTTTTCTTCTTCATCAGATGCTAAATCAACAATTTCATTTTGTGTGCCCTCTGCTTCGTTTTCACTTGTACTCTCACTTTCGTAATCATTCATAGGAAAAACTTGCAAATTAGCAATTTCCTCTTCAAGCACTAGCTCCTTTTTATGAGGGTATAATTTAGATATGGTAAGTTTACCATTTTGCAACTTATTTTCAACTTTAAATACAAGCTTTATAGCATATATTCTTGTTCCAATACTAACACCAAGTCCTAAAAACATTAATATTAGATAAAGCGGAGTTGCGAATATTGACAAGAAAAAGCCGAATAAAACTGTAATATCACTTATTAAACCACATATCAATAATGCAATTTTTAATGAATAATTAAATGTTGATTTTTTTGAAAAAACTAATCTATAATACATTATTTTAACTTAGCGATTGTAACGCCCCATTCTCCTTCTCCGTATTGTCCTAATCTATAACTATCTATTGCGGAATGTGTTTTAAACATTTCGTGTATTGCCGTCCTTAATGCCCCGCTACCTTTGCCGTGAACTATCCTCACCTCGTGCATACCACGCAATATAGCATCGTCAAGGTATTTCTCCACAATCGACAAAGCTTCATCCACTCGCTTACCTATAACATTACATTCCAGTGGTAAAGCTTCTTTTGTGAGTGGCTTACTTACATTTACACTCTTTGTCTTTTCCTCTACCTTTTTATTCGGTTTTATTTTTTTAACTTTACCATACTTTACGCTTGTTGTCATAAGTCCGATTTTAACAGTATACTCTGCTTTTCGTTTATCGTCTGCAACAATAATTGCCGTTTTGTCAAGCGAAGTTATATATACACTATCTCCAATCTTAATTGGTGAATTATCATACTGCTGAATTGTATCATTTTTCTCATCATCATACGACAAGTTATTTAATTTACTTTTTAATTTTCTTGCTTCAAATAAGCCTTGTTCAGTAGGTTTTAATGCAATCTGCTTTATCTTGTCAAGTGCTTCCTCTGCCTCGTCCAAATAATCTTGCAAAATCTTTTTTGCCTCTTTACGCATTGTTTCATTAAGCTTAGCTCTCTCTTTTTCCACAACCTCACGTTCAGAATGTGCAATATTATGTTGCATTACTATATCTTGTTTAAGCCTTTCTATCTCTGCTTTTTCCTCTTCTGCTTGACGCCTTACCCTTTCTGCTGACAAAATAATAGCATCAAATTGAACCTTATCCTCACTTAACAAGCTTTTTGCACGAGCAACTATTGCTTTATTTAAACCTAGTCTATCTGCAATTTGTATTGCATTTGAGCTACCAGTTGAACCTAAAAGCAACTTATAAGTAGGTGCAAAAGTGATAGGGTCAAAATCCATTGAAGCACACTCAACAATATCGTGAGTCAATGCATATTCTTTCATTTGTTGATAGTGAGTTGTTATTACAGAGGTACTACCACTTGCAACCAAATTTTCCGTAACTGCCAAGGCTAAACTTGCCCCCTCAATAGGGTCTGTACCAGCACCAAGTTCGTCAATCAAAACCAAAGTATCGCTATCCACTTTATTTGTTATATCAATAATATTAACCAAATGCGAACTAAATGTTGATAAACTTTGTTCTATGCTTTGCTCATCACCAATATCGGAAAAAATTTGATTAAACACCGCAATTTTGCTACCATACTCACAAGGTGGAAATATTCCGCAACTAGCCATAATACTAAACAAGCCAATCAATTTAAGCGTAACTGTCTTACCGCCAGTATTAGGTCCAGTAATCATTAAAACTTTTTTGCCTTGCTCTATTTTAAGTGATATTGGCACAACCTTTTGTTTGTCAATGAGTGGATGTCTACCTTTAATTATTACAATCTCACCATTATTGTTTATAATAGGTCTTTCCGCCTTAATACTATGAGCATATAAAGCCTTTGCAAAAATAATATCCAAATCAGTAAGCACATCAAAGTTTTGCCTTAAACTATCCGCCTCGCCACCAATTCTAATAGTAAATGCCTTTAAAATACGCTCAATTTCCATACTTTCATTGATACGTAAAGTTGCAATTTCATTATTTAATTGCACTATTTCAAATGGTTCAATAAAAACTGCCTTACCGCTTGCAGACTGGTCGTGAACAAGTCCTTGAAAATTATTTTTAAACTCACTCTTAACTGGTATTACAAACCTATTATTTCTAATCGTTACTAAACTATCTTGCAAATACTTACTATAAGTAGCACTTGAAATATACATATTCAACTTATTTTTTATAGTAATGTTTATTTTTGTAATTGCATCACGTATACGCTTAAGCTCATAAGACGCATTATCCGCCATTTCATTCTCACCTAAAATGCTCTTGTAAATGTCATTCTCAAGCATAATATCAGCAAAAAGCATATTTGCATAGTCTTTTATAAGCTCAATTTCATTGCTGTTAATATTACCAATGCAATCACTTGCAAGTCGGGATATTTTCATTACCCTTGCAACTTTTAAAAGTTCCCCCATTGAAAGAGTAATATTTTTATCTGCTTTATCTATAACTTCGCTAATATCGTCAAAGGAAAAATCAGGACTTTCAGTAAATTCAAACAAAATCTTATCTGCTTGATAAACCTCATCAAGCAAGATATTTACAGAATTTATATTATATTGTGGGGATAGGCTCAAAATTTTCTTTTTTCCGCTTTGAGACACCGCAAATCCCTTTAAGATTTCCCTAACTTTATTAAATTCTAAGGAACAAATTGTTTTTTCTGTTATCATTTACTTTCCTTTTAAATTAAATCTTATTTAAATTTGTAAATTAATTGAGTTTTATTAAATTTGATATTGCTCATTTAACAAAATCCACTACTTTTTACTTAAAATCAACCCCAACAAATTAGTAAAAAATATATTAATTTAACCAATTATCTTGAGTATTACCCAACTTGCTATTGTCGCATTAATTATAATATTATAGTTTAAAAAACATTTTTGTATTTTATTAATATTATACTTTAAAAGCAATTTTTTTATTTTATTAATATTTCAATTATTTTGTAGCAGTTTTAAAATGCCCTTTAGTTAACTTTATATCTTTATTGTAAAAACTAATTGAATTATTAAAATAATCATTTATAATTTGCGTCTGGCTATCAAAATTTGTCACATCAATACACGCAGTGCATTTATTAGGCAGTTGATTTTTTTCTATGTAGTGGCAACTACTATTAAGCATTTCAAAGTAACAATTTACAACTTTAATTCGTCTAACTTTATACTCTCCATACCTATCACTAAGCATGTATTCTTTATACTTACAATCACCACAACTACAACTTGTAAAATGTTGAATTGGGCAGTGACAAAAATTCATAACTGGCAAATATCCAAATGCAAAAACTGAAGACGGAATATTCAAATTTTCAATTTCTTGCTTCGTTAATTCTGAACTTACTACAAAACACTTTAAACCAAGAATTTCTACACTATCACTATTATATAAATTCAATCCAATACCACCAATAATAGGTCTGCCACTAATTACAGCAAGATAATAAGAGTAATAATTATCCGCATAAATTCCAACATTTTTTGGTATGTTTTCCAGCATTTTCATTATAACTTTCAAATCAGCTTTCATTGCTATTTTTGGTAGCTTAATATAGAGATTGTTATATTTTTCGGCATATTTTAGAATAATTCCTTCAAAATTATTATAATTTATGACGATTTTTATAATACTTTTGCAATTTATACTATCTAAATCAATTTTATCCGCAATTACAATATTGCTATTTGACTTGCTTATTATATTATATTTTTCACTAAATTTAGATAAATTTTCACTAGCAATTTCTTTTTTAATTTTACTCAAATCATTGGCAAAATTCTCTCTATTGATATTTATAATTTGCTTTTCAAGGTATGTAATAAAATTTCGTCTTACACTATTTACAACACTTTTTGGAACAAATAAATCACCTACTATTTGCACATTAATATTCTCAAATTCAAAAGCTGTTCCACCCGTTTTATTCAATTGAGCAATAACTTCAGAACTTGTTGTTTTTACATTTTGAGCAAGAGTAATTTCACAATTTTCCTCATAGCAAATATCAATATTTTTATATTTTGCACAAAGTGCAATATTGCCCTCTTGAACATTTGCAGTTATGCCAACTTTTATTTTTGGCAAAACACTTTCCGCATATTTTTTTACCAAGCTACTATCAAGTGTTATGTGAACACTATCTTTACTTTCATATTTTACCCTGCTAAATAAACTATATATATTTTCTGTAACATTGATTATTGAAACCTCAAAACCGCCAACTTCTCTATTTTCTCTAAATATCTTTAAGCCATCACCGTTTTTAAGTTCAAAATTACTCTTTATTTTTATTTTATAGTTATCTTTAAACTTTTCACAAGATATTATTTCACCTATACTCTCACCTATATGATTTTGTGCTTTTGGAAAGATAATTTGGTTTTTTGCAGTGTTCGCATAACCTCTACTAAAACCGCCACGATTGAAAACTCTTTTCATTTCACTATAATCCAAACTATCAATGCTTTCACCCAAAACAGCTTTAGCATACTTTGCCGTTATTAAACCAACATACTCTGCGGACTTTAATCGCCCTTCAATTTTTAGCGAATTGACACCACAATCTTCAAGCTGTTTTATATATTCTATAAGGCATTGGTCTTTTGGTGAAATTAAATATCCATTACTATTTGTTAAATCTTGAGAATACTCTTTTCTGCAAGGTTGCAAACACAAACCTCGATTACCACTATTACCAGTTGCAATACTAGACAACAAACACTGCCCAGAAAAAGCAACACACAAGGCACCGTGTACAAAATATTCAATTTCAAGTTTTGTATTATCTCTAATGTCTTTTATATCCTCAAAAGTGCATTCTCTTGCCAAAACTACCCTTGTAAAGCCTAATTCTTGCAAAAATTTTGCACCTAAGTAATTATGAACGCCCATTTGAGTACTTGCGTGCAATGCAACTGATGGACAAAGTTTTTTTGCACGATTAACAACTGCTAAATCAGTTATTATAATTGCATCTACATTTGCTTTTTCAATACTGACAAGAATTTTGTCAAGCAATGGTAATTCTTTACTTTTTATCAAGGTATTAATTGTAACATATACTTTTACACCATATAAATGGCAAAAATCTACCCACTCTTTAATGTTATCGCAAGTAAAATTATCCGCTTTAAGCCGAGCATTAAATAGTTCCAACCCCAAATAGACAGCGTTCGCACGATTTGCCACCGCACTTTTCAACGCCACAATATTTCCAGCTGGGGATAAAACTTCTAACATAATTACCTCACATTTTAATATAACAAACGCTTAAAGTAATAATTTGACACAAAATGCCTTACAATTTTTATTCACTTGAAAAAACAATTCAATTTTAGTTTAATTACAGAGTTTTTATAGTTACACCATTTTATTGTGAATTTGTTACGTAATATAATTTTTGCAACATTATCAACGTAATTTTGCATTCAATTCATTGCCTAGCATTTTGATAATCTTATTCATTTTGCTATTAATTTCGTCATCAGTCATAGTTTTATCATAACTAGTAAACTCAAAATTTATAGCAACTGACTTATAACCACTTTCAATGCCTTTACCTCTATAAATATCAAATATTTTAACATTTGACAAAGTTTTACCAGCATATTTTGTAGCAATCGTAATAATTTGTTCTGCTGTTACACTTTCCTCTACAACCACAGCCAAATCTCTTTCCACAGTTGGGAATTTTGGAATTGCCTTGAACTCATAGCTATCGTCAAACAATTCATTCAACAAGTCAATATCAATCTCTGCAAAATAAATTTTGCATTTTATATCGTATTTTGCGGCAATATTAGGTCTTACCTCACCAAAAGTAGCAACTAATTTGTCCTCAACCATAACATTTGCACTAATACCAGGGTGTAAATAACTATTTTCTGGACGTACATATTTTGCGTTAACTCCAAAATACTCAATGATATTTTCAATTATACCTTTCAATGTATAAAAATCTTCATTATCACCATAGATACCCAATGCTAGTTTTTGTCTTTCAATAGGTTGCTCAGTCACTGGCACAGCTTTAGGCATATAAGTATTTGCGATTTCAAAGAATCTTGCACTCTTGTTACCTCTTGTAATATTCTTTGCCATAATCTCAATCATACTATGAGCAAGAGTTGTACGCATAATTGACATATCCTCACCCAAAGGATTAAGCAATTTTACTGTATTTCTAAGTTTGTCATTTTCTGCAATCTCAAGCAACTCAAACATTTTAGGCGTTGTGAAAGAATACGAGTAAGTTTCGTTCATCCCCTCAC
>CAJTZR010000050.1 GCA_910584035.1 uncultured Christensenella sp.
TGCATATGTTCTCCTTATATAAAACAATAGAGTTGTTTTATTTGATTTATATTGTTTAATATCGCAAATACCTAAAAGAGCAGTTTGCAATAATCTTTATTAATTTTATAGTTTAATTAATTTATAATTACAAGCAATATCTTTTTATTAATTTGCTTTGCTTTTAAATTTAATCGCACATAATATGTATTATCTAAAGCGGTCGTCAAGCGACACGCAGTGGCATTTGACAGTGGCTGATGGCAATTCAAATAGTGTTGCATTTGATTATCAAGTTAAAAGCGTCAGCTTTTGTTTAAATTTGAGTTTTCTCAAATTTTACAACACTTAATTTATATTGTTTAAAGTAATTGCAAAGTATTTAATAGAGCGATTTTGAATAATAATTTGTTAGTGTAAAAGAAAATGCCACTGAAAAAACAAAAGAATTTTCTTTTAGTGTATTAGTTAGTTAAGTATTTAATTTCCGCAAGCTTAAGCAAGAAGTTTGTATTTACTGCTTGAGCATTGCAATTGCTATTTAGCCTTTTAGCTGTATCAATTATCAAGTCACTCAAATTTGCAAGAGTAGCTATGCTATAACTTTCGCTTAATAAGTTCTCTCTTTTTAACGCTATATCCTCAATAGCATTTGAGATTATTCCTTCAAGTATGGAAAGTGAATAAGCGATTTCCTCCTTGTCATTACCTAGATAATTTATATATTGAGCCATAAGGGCAGTGGAGGTATAATTTATCAAAAGTGAATTCATTGAGTTATAGCAAGACTTGAATTTATCGTCTGCAAGTAAAGACTTTGCTTTTGTCAAATTGCCTTTGCTAAATTTAACTGCAAGCTCTGTATTTTGCGGATTAGGGTCGATTTTCGTAAGTTCTTTTAAAATATTTTGGTTATTCCAAATATTTAGATATATCTTTTTAACACGTGATTTAATAGTTTGTAGCATTGTAGATTCGCTAGCAACAGATAAAATAATTATTACGCCTTGGGTTGGCTCTTCCAAAGTTTTTAATAGCTTGTTTTGAGCGGATTCATTCATACTATCTGCATTTAGTATAACGTAAACTTTGTAATTATCCTCTACAGCAGTTATAGTTGTATCACTTATTAAATCTTTGATATCCTCAACTTTTATAGTTCCCTCTTTATTTAAATAATAAACATTTGGGTTGTTGTTATGCTCCAGTCTAACACATTCGGAACATTGTCCGCAAGCATTATGAGTTTTGCAATAAATGGCTTGCAACATTACCGATACAAAATTATCTAAAGTTTCCTTATCCTCGGAAATAACCATATAACTATGTGCAAGACGATTTTGTAAACTTTCTTGCTCAATGATTTTGTATGATTTAGATTGTTTGATAATGTTGATATTATTTATCACTTTATAATTCCTCTTGCTTGCAAATTGCGTATTATACTATTATGTGTTTCAAACTTATTGCCACGTGGTGATATGCAAACTATGCGGTTAGGGTACATATCCACAGCCTTTTTATAGCCAGCATATACTTTTTTGTGGAAGTCTAAAGATTGTAGTTCCATTCTGTCCCCCTCATCTCTGCCACCTTTACGCTTAAAAGCTTCGTCTGGCGGTAGGTCAAGGAAAATTGTCACATCTGGCATATAATCACCACACACAATTTCATTAAGTGATGTTATTGTATTAACACCTAAATCTCTTGCAAAGCCTTGGTATGCCATAGTGCTGTCAATAAATCTATCGCAAATAACAAGTTCACCATTTTCAATGGCAGGAACTATTACTTGTTCCATAAGTTGTGCCCTAGCGGCAGAGTATAGCATTGCCTCACATAGAGAATGCATTTCGCTATTTGCTGGGTCAAGAATGATTTTGCGGATTTTTTCGCTTAAAGCGTTGCCACCTGGCTCACGTAAAAACATTGCTTTTTGATTTGTTTTATTTAGATACTCTTTTAATAAATTGACTTGTGTAGATTTGCCTACGCCCTCGCAACCCTCAAAGGTAATGAATTTTCCTCTTGACATATTTATCCTCTAGTGTATAATTTTTTATATTTATTCTGTTTTAAAAACGGGAATTTTGCCGTTAGTTAAACCAAATATTTCATATTCCGTATTTGCTAAATAGTTAATGACACTCTCGTCTAATAGGTCGCCGATTGTGATAATTGGTGTCCCTGGGGGATATATACCTATATTGCTTGCAGATATTCTATTTGTGCAATCTTTTATATCCAAAAACTCAATATTTTTGCATTTAGTATCGATTTTTGATAGTTTTTTATCGTAAAAGTCTTCACATTTATCCCCGCAATCTATATTGTTGAGTGCTTTTGCATACTTAATTAAATGCTTGTAGTTAAAAGGCGTTATTATTGCAACAAGTAAATTTTTATAGGCAAGTTCAAGGTAAATGTTTTGTGCCTCTAGCTGTTCGGATATTTTTTTTGCACTAATTCCATTTGTGCATATGCAAAGCCTAGTAAAGTCGGAAGTATCAATATATTTATACTTGCTCTTGTTTAATTTGTGCTTAAATCTCTCTAGTTCAGCTGCCACTTTGTCGTATAATTTTTCACCATTCTGACTATAATTGCATATGGCATTGTCTATACTTATCATTGTAAGATAGCTTGGACTTGATGAGTGTAGCATACTTCTTGAATAACATAAGTGGTTGTAAATGTTTTGGTCATTGCAAACTATTCCAGCTCCGCCAGTTAATACGGGTAAAGTTTTGTGGAAAGACAAAATCGTTATATCCGCAATGTCGGTTGGGAGTTTTGGAAACTTGTTACTAAATACAAAGTGAGAGCAATGGCTTGCGTCCCATATGACAAGTGGCTTGCAACCTTTTAATTGATTTATATCAATAAGCATTTCACCAAAATAGTTTGGTGTGTTTATTACTACAATGTCAAAATTGTTTAGGCTAATATTTTGTAGGCTTTCTGTATATGTTATATCAAAGCCAAATATGTTTGCATAATTGTGTACACTTTTGTGTTGAGCAGATACCAATAGTAGTTTGTTGCCAAAGTTTTTTGCTGTATGTAGTGCAATCGCAACGCCACTAGTCGCACCATTTGTAAGCATAAGTGAATAGTTGGTTTTATATGCAGTTGAAATATTGCGTTCCACATTTAAAATAACATCGCTACTTTCTATTAGATTGTCGGAAAAAGAAAGTTCGGTTATGTCATAAGAGGTATTAATGTTAATGTTGCAACCATTATGTCCTGGCATATGAAAGCGAATAGGCTTGGCTTTTACATATTTTTTGATTGCGTTATACAATTTGTTTTGCATAAAACCCCCTATTTGCAATAGCTTGGGCAATGATTTAAACATTAAAAATGCCTTTTGTGGCACATTATAATACCTTTGCGATTTTAATTATACAATAAAAATTGAATAATTGCAACCGCATTTTTTAAATTACATAAATTTAGGTGATTTTTTTATTTTTATTAAAAGTAAAATATAATATACGCTTTGTATTGACAATGGCAATTTAAAATGTTAAAATAAAATAGATAATTTTTGAGCATTTGTTAATTTTTGGCAAAAGTTTTGCAATTTAACTATGTTTATTTTGGAAAATAAAAGTTGACAGCTTAGCGTATATATTGGAGAGAGTAATGGCAAAACAACTAAAAATTGCATTTTTGGGCGGTGTTGGAGAGATAGGTAAAAATATGACTGCAGTGGAATACGGCGACAATATTTTTATAATCGACTGTGGCTCAATGTTTCCTACAAATGAAACCCCAGGAATTGATTTGGTAATTCCTGATTTTAATTATATAGTGAAGAATAAAGATAAAGTGAGAGCGATTCTTTTAACTCACGGACACGAGGACCATATTGGCGGTATGCCTTACTTGCTTAAGGAATTACCTGATGCAAAAGTTTATGGTTCCAAACTTACTTTGGCATTGTTGGAACACAAATTGAATGAGGCAAAAATTACTATGCCTAAATGCGTTTGTGTAGATGGTGGCAGTGTTGAGAAAATAGGAGTATTTTCTGTAGAGTTTATCAAGCAAAGCCACTCTATATCTGGAGCGTTTGCACTTGCAATTACTACACCTATTGGCGTAATATTCCATACAGGTGATTTTAAAGTTGACTACACACCTATTGATAGTGAGCGTGCAGACTTGTCAAGGTTTGCAAGGCTTGGCGATGAGGGCGTGTTGTTAATGTTGGGGGAAAGCACTAATATTGAAAAGAACGGATATTCAATGAGTGAGAGTAGTGTTGGTGCTACGATTGACAAATTGTTTGCTAATAATATTGAAAGTAGAATTATTATTGCTACTTTTGCAAGTAATGTGCATAGATTACAACAGATTATCAATATTTGTGAAAAATATGGTAGGAAAGTTGTTTTTAATGGCAGAAGTATGCTTAAGGTTAGCGAACTTGCAAAACAGATTGGGGAACTTTATTATAAGCCAGGTACTGTGATTGATGTTGAGGAAATGGATAAGTATCCTTATCGTAAACTATGTATTATATCTACTGGTTCGCAAGGTGAGCCTATGAGTGCATTAACTCGTATGGCAAATGGTGACGATAAGATTATTGTTGGTAAAAATGATGTTATTATTTTATCTTCTTCACCTATCCCTGGTAATGAAAAGTATGTATACACTACAATCAATAACTTGTACCAAAGAGGTGCTAAAGTTATTTATGGTAGCTTGGGTGATTTGCACGTTTCTGGACACGCTTGTAAAGAGGAGCTTAAACTTATGCTTTCCTTAATAAGACCAAAATTCTTTATCCCTGTTCACGGCGAGTATAGACATTTGAAACAACACGAGGAGCTTGCAATGTCTTTGGGTGTTCCTCAAAAGAATATTAGCATTTGCGATATTGGCTCATTAATCGAGGTTAGAAAGACAAAACTTGTGCCTATGGAAAATATTACTGCGGGTAGCGTTTATGTTGATGGCTTAATGGACGTTGATGATATTGTGTTGCGTGATAGAACTCAACTTTCAAAGGACGGGTTTGTAGTATGCTTGCTTGGTGTAAGTATGGAATCAAATTGTCTTGCTTCACCACCAGATATTATTGCAAGAGGTTTGCAATTTACTGATGATATTTTAGAGGAAATAAAGGACGCTATTTGCAAAATGTTTGAAGGCTTTTCATATCACGGCAGTAGTGACAGAGGTAGCTTAAAAGCAAGTGCAAGGCGTATTATGAACAATATCATAAAAGCAAGATTGAAACAACGCCCTATGATTTTGCCAATTATAATGGAAATTTAATTTGAGGTAATTTGTAATGTGCGATTTTGCCACAATGTTTGAAGAGATAGAAAAATCTGCTAGAGAAAGGTTTATTCCAGTTATTTTGGATGATTCAAAAGAGGAATTGCTTGCTCTTGTTGATAAAATTAAGCCTAAAAGGATACTTGAAATTGGTACTGCAATCGGCTATAGTGGGTCATTAATGCTAACTCAATGTGAGGGTGTAATGTTAGATACCATTGAATTACTTGAGCAAAGACGTCAAGAGGCGATAGGTAATTTTGAAAAGTTTGGCGTAAGTGATAGAGTAAATTGTTATCTTGGCGATTGTATGGAATTGTTGCCACAAGTGATTAAAGGTAATATGTACGATTTGGTTTTTATTGATGGACCTAAGAGTAAATATCTACAATATTTGGAACTTGTAAAAGACAATATCAATAAAGGTGGGTATGTTTTTTGCGATAATGTGCTATTTCGTGGAATGGTACTGAATGGCAAAAAGCCACCGCATAAATTTAGAACAATTGTAGTAGGACTTAGAAAATTTTTGGAATTTTTGAAAAATAGTACCGATTTTCGTAGTGAAATTAAAGAGAAAGGAGATGGCATTGCCATTATTGAAGTGTTGAAATGATAGAATTATTAGCTCCTTGTGGGGATTTTAACAAATTAAAAACGGCTATTCATTTTGGGGCAGATGCTGTCTATGTGGGCGGTAATAATTACGGCTTAAGAAAGGGTGCGAAAAACTTTACAAATGAAGGCTTGCAACAAGCGGTTGAGTATTGCCACGAAAGGGGTAAAAAATTATACGTTACTTGCAATATCGTGGCTCACAATAACGACTTTGAGGGACTGGAGGAATACCTTGCATTTTTGGAAAGTATCTCTGTTGATGCGGTTATCGTTTCCGACCCTGGTATTATCCTATTTTGTAAAAAGGTTTTGAAAAATACTCAAATACACCTATCCACTCAAGCAAATGCTACAAATAAATACTCTGTTAAGTTTTGGGCAGATTGTGGAGTTAGTAGAATTGTGCTTGCAAGGGAATTGAGTGTTGCGGAAATTAAAGAAATTAAAGACTACATAGGTGATGTGGAAATTGAAGCATTTGTTCATGGTGCAATGTGCGTATCACATAGTGGCAGATGCCTGCTAAGTAACTTTTTGACGCATAGAGATGGAAATCACGGCGACTGCGTGCAAGCGTGTAGGTGGGAATATTCTATACACGAGGTTAAAAACGATAATAAAAAATTGATTTTGCAAGAGGATGAGCGTGGTTCGTATATTATGAATAGTAAAGATTTAAATATGCTTGCGAACCTTAAGGACTTGATTGATGCGGGAGTTTGCTCTTTCAAAATTGAAGGCAGAATGAAATCTCAATATTATGTTGGTACTATTGTAAATGCGTACAGAAAAGCGATTGATTTGTGCTTGGAAAATAAGGAAATACCTAATTACTTAAAGGCGGAACTTACAAAAACAGCCCACAGAGATTATACTACTGGTTTTTATTATGGCGATAGTGATAATATTAGTTACGAAAATAATCAAACAGCTGGCGAGTATGATTTTATGGCTGAAGTTATTGGTTATGACGAGCAAAAAGGCGGTATTTGGATAGAACAACGTAATCGTTTTGGTTTGGGTGACGAGTTGGAGATTCTATCTAGTAATGAGGAATTTTTAAATAAAAATATCAAAATAGATGTTATGCGTAATGAGGATAATGAGGAAGTTGTAGATGCAAAGCTTGTGCAACAAAAATTGTTTGTCAAGACTGCTTATCCTTTGGCTAAACACGATATTTTGAGGAAAAAGGTGGTAAAATGTTAGAGAAAAAGTGCATTTTATTCTTATATGGCGAAGGCAGATATGATTCAAGCGTAATGGCAGTTAAAGAATATATCGAAGCAAAAGGTGATAGCTATGTAGTGGCTATCAGTGATAAGGAATTGTATCCTTTTTATAGATATAAATTAGCTTTTTACGCTTATAGGTTTTTAAGCAGAGGTTGTGCGTGGCTTAATAATCTGCATTTAAGCTTTAATACGATTTGGAACAAAATCAATGTAAGCAAGAGCAAAAAGGAATGTAAAGAAATTGTTGAGCCTAATGGCGGTCTTAAAGGTCTTATGTATTCTTGGACAGAACAATATAGGCGTATTAGAAATATACTTTTAAGGTATACTCCAGAAGTTGTGGTTTGTAGTACTCCTAAGCTTTTAAGAGATACTGCAAAGGCTTGCGATAAAGCTAAACTAAAAAACATTGATATTTGCGGTTTGGTTACTGACTATTGTTTGGATGCAAGGTTTGTAAACTATAAGGCAAACAGATACTTTGTGCAAAACAGCGATGTAAAAGAAAGATTAGTTTCACTTGGTATTGATGAGGAAAAAATTGATGTTACTGGAACGCCTATATCAAATGCAAGTAAGGAAAAGTTTGATAGAGCCCAAGTTTTAGAGGAACTAGGCATAAAAAATGATAGATTGAATATCGCAATAGTTGGCGGAAGATATGGTCAATCTGCTGTGAGGAGTGTGTTTACCTCTCTTGCGGAATTGGAAAATGATATCAATATTATCGTGCTAAGCGGTGGCAATAATGGGTTAATCAAGTATTGTGAGTTGATTACAAAAAATCGTCAGATTGAGGATAAAGTTTTTGTGGTTGAGGATATTGATAAATTTGCAAAAATTTATACAATTGCGGATATTTTGGTCACTTCACCTACAGCATCAATTAGTTATGAGGCTATGTATCATAATAACAATGTCATTTTGTGTAATGGTGGCGATACTATTGAAAATAGAAATTCTCATTATTTAGCAACTAATCAATTAGCTTTACTTGGTAGAAACAATGACGAGTTGGTAGCTAGTATATCTAAGATAATGTCAGATAATGAGTTCGCTGACGAAATGAAATATGCTCAAAATGAGTTTATTGTACCAGATTGTGATAAGATTTTAGGTGAGATTTTAACAAAAATCGCAGAAGATAATAGCAATAATAAAAAAGCAGAGGCAGAACAAGCAAAAAATAAAAGCACAGAAAAACTTGCCGAGCTTGATGCGTTGGAAGACAGCTCAAACAATGTTGAGCAAATTGTGCAAGAGGAAAAGGAGGATATAGATGGTTAAACATATTGTTATGTATAAGTTGAAAAATCCTACAGAGGAAAATATTAAAGCAATGATTGATAAATTTATGTCAATGCAAGGTAAAATTGATATATTAAAATTTATCCGTGCGGGTGGCGATTTTGTAAAAAGTGCAAGGAGCTATGACGTTTGTTTGGAATGTGAGTTTGAAAGCAAAGCGGACTTGGAGCAATATGCAGTTCACCCAGTACATATCCCAGTAAAAGAATTTGTTGGAACAATGGTAGAAAAGGCTCATTCAGTAGACTATGAGTTTTGAAATAATGTGTTAGGTGTTTAGCAATAATTTAATGTTATTAATGTAAATTATCAATTAAATTAGAATAAAAATAATTATTTTGTAAATTGCAACATAAATTATGTGGGGAAAATTTAATAAAAAAGAATTAATATCAATTTGAGGTGATAAAATGATTAAAGCTACAATTAATTTGGAAAATGGTAAAAAAATAAATTTAAATTTGGATAGTGAATGTGCACCAATCTCTACTGCTAACTTTGTGAATTTAGCAAAATCAAATCATTATAACGGTTTGATTTTCCATAGAATTATACCAGAGTTTATGTGTCAAGGTGGCGGTATGACTGTGAATATGCAACAAAAAGATAATCTTAAACCTATTAAAGGTGAATTTTTATCTAATGGAGTAAACAATACTCGCAAACATAAAGCTGGAACAATTAGTATGGCAAGAACTATGGTAAAAGATAGTGCTACTTCACAATTTTTTATCTGTTCAGTTGATACTCCATTCTTGGACGGCGAGTATGCTGCTTTTGGTGAGGTTGCGGATAAAGAGAGTATGCAAGTTGTATTGGATATGAGTTATGTAAAAACTCATTCTGTTGGTTATTTTGACGATGTGCCAGTTGAGCCAATTGTCATTAAAAATGTTGAAATTGTGGAGGAATAATATATGTCAAGAATTACATTAAAGGAATTAGGCGAAAGATATACAGAGCTTGGCGGTCAAAAGGTGCAAATTAGCGGTTGGGTTAGAACAATTAGAGATAGCAAAAACTTTGCTTTTATTGAATTGAATGACGGAACAAGATTCAAGACTACTCAAGTTATTGCAGATAGCGATATTAAAGATTATAAAACTTTGGTAAGTCAAAATGTAGGTGCTGGCATTAGTGTTGTAGGTACAGTAATTTTGACACCAGAAAATAAACAACCATTTGAAATTAAAGCGGAAAGTTTTGTAATTGAAGCTACAAGTACACCAAACTATCCACTACAAAAGAAAAGACACTCTATTGAATTTTTGCGTGAGATTGGTCATATTAGACCAAGAACTAACTTGTTGCTTGCAACTTTTAAAGTTAGGTCAGTAGCAGCACAAGCAATACATAGCTTTTTTGCAAAACAAGGTTTTGTTTATGTAAACACACCGCTTATCACTGGTAGCGACTGCGAGGGTGCAGGCGAAATGTTTAAAGTTACTACCTTAGATTTGGAAAATATTCCAAAAACTGATGACGGCAAAATTGACT
The DNA here is from genome assembly GCA_910584035.1 of uncultured Christensenella sp. Lineage (GTDB taxonomy): Bacteria > Bacillota > Clostridia > Christensenellales > UBA3700 > MGBC100798. The sequence goes on from CAJTZR010000050.1 coordinate 9,936, forward strand.
ATTCAAAAGACTTTTTTGGTAAGCCAGTAAGTTTGACGGTAAGCGGTCAGTTAAATGCCGAGTGTTATGCTTTGGCATTTGGTAGTGTGTATACATTTGGACCTACTTTCCGTGCAGAAAAGAGTTATACCGCTCGTCACGCAGCAGAGTTTTGGATGATTGAGCCAGAAATAGCATTTGCTGATTTGCACGATGATATGAATGTTGCAGAGCAAATGATTAAGTATGTTATAAGTGATGTATTGGAAAAATGTCCAGAGGAAATGGCATTTTTGAATGCGTTTGTAGATACTGGCTTGCTAGAGAGATTAAATAGACTTGTAAGTAGCGAGTTTAAAGAGGTTACTTATACAGAGGCTATTGATATTTTGAAAAAGCATAACGATAAGTTCCAATTTAAAGTTGAGTGGGGTGTTGACTTGCAAAGTGAGCACGAAAGATTTTTAACTGAGCAAGTATTTAATGGACCTATTTTTGTAACAAATTATCCTAAAGATATCAAAGCGTTTTATATGAGAATGAATGAGGATAACAAGACAGTTGCTGCAGTAGATATGTTAGTTCCAGGGGTTGGAGAGCTAATCGGTGGTTCACAAAGAGAGGAAAGATACGATTTACTTGTTAAGCGTATTAAAGAGCTTGGCTTGAATGAGGAAGACTATAGTTGGTACCTTGATTTAAGAAAATACGGTGGTGTTAAGCACTCTGGTTTTGGTTTAGGTTTTGAAAGATTGATTATGTACTTAACTGGTGTAAGCAATATTCGTGACGTTATACCATTCCCTCGTACAACTGGGTCTTGTGAGTTTTAAGTCTGTAAAAATATAAATTTATTTATCAGATGATTTGCAATAAATATTGATAGTGTTTTTTAATTTTGAATTCACTTTTAAAACTTAAAACACTACATTTGACAAATGTATTTAAACTATCTTTATAAGTTGTTGTTAAATAAATTTATTACAATTATATATTAAAGTAAAATAAGATAAGTATTAAACTAATAAAATTTTATACTTTTAATAAAAGGGGATAAAGGGGAATTATGAGTCAATTAAATAGCCATTTATTATATCAAATAAATGACTGCAAGACGGAAAATATTGCTGTATTTGGTAATGTTAGAATATCAGTTTTAACAGAAAAACTTTTTAGGGTTGAGGTTAGCAAAAGCGGTGAGTTTAGCGATTTACCTACTCAAAAAGTGTTACATAGAAATTTTGCCAATCCAAAATATGATATTAAGGATAATGGAAACAACATAACTATTAAAACAGATTTTGTGACATTAAACTTAGATAAAAATGGCAACTTTAAAAATGCTTTGTTGCAAGACGGCAGAAATGTGACAGATGCTAAATCGGGTAATCTTAAAGGCACTTGTAGAACACTGGATGGCACTATTGGTGCAGTTAAACTTGAGGACGGAATTTTATCCATAAATGGTGTGGCTATTTTAGATGACAGCAATTCACTTGTTTACAACAATGAGGGCGAATTGTGCGAAAAACCTTTTGAAAAAATGCAATCATAAGAGAAGAATTGTTTACCATAAATCTATATCTTTCATTAATACATTCGCTATCAATAAAATATCTATTTTGGTTGTTAATTTTGATTTCAAGTATTCTAGTTCTTGTTTAATTATTAAATTTTTCCATTTTGGCTATTTTAAACTACTTATAGATTGATATATTTGTTATACAATGTATCTAAAAATATAGGAGGTAAAACAATGACTATAAATGATGTCTGTGCATACAAAATAATTGAATTATTGCAAGTTAAAAATATTACACAATATAGACTAGAAAAAGTTAGTGGCATAACTCACGGTGCGATGGCTAGGATAATTAATGGTAAAAATAATACTATAACTATGAAAACATTTTTTAAGATATGTTGTGCTTTCAATTTATCACCAATTGAATTTTTAGATGATAACTTGTTTGATTTTAATAATTTGGACTTAGATTAATGTTTTTTAATTGTGGGGGATTTCAAAAATAAGTAATTAGCACAATTAGTTTACAAAAGTGAATAATCAAATAAATAAAGCGGTTGTTTTGAGAATGATAGACTGCTTTATTTTTTATATTTATAATAAATAATAAAGTGGAAAAATTAAAGAGGTATTGAGTATTTTTTTATTATAAATAAATTTTACAAATGAGGGGTAAACTTTGCACAAATTTTGCAATTAATTTTTGCAAAGTACTAGACAAGTTTGGATAAATGTGGTATATTATTAATGTAAACTTTAATGTAGGTACGAGAGACCTCAAAGATTGTACGTTTTTTTTGGTAAGTTAATATTTTTTAATATCTTTTTTAAGTAAATTGATATTTATTTTTAGGGATATTAAGGTTTTATGCGGAATATTATACCGATTAATTATGCAATTTTTAAACTTAACTCGTATCTATTAAGATGCGAGTTATTATTTTGTGTGGAGGGTTGTATGCGTAAAGATTTGTTAGGTCTGGAAGATTTGAGCCGAGAGGAAATTGAGGAAATTTTAACTCAAGCAGAAATTATGCGTGAACATTTGGACAAAGGCGAAATTAACCTAGATTACGCTAAAGGTTTATCTGTTGTAAACTTGTTTTATGAAAATAGCACAAGGACAAGGACATCGTTTGAGAATGCTGCAAAATTTTTAGGTGCTAACCAAGTTAACATTGCAGTTGGTAACAGCAGTGTTGCAAAAGGCGAAAGTATGTATGATACTGTTAGAACTTTAGAGAGTATTAAAAACAGCATTGTTGTTATAAGACATAGTATGGCGGGAGCACCTCAATATATT
>CAJTZR010000051.1 GCA_910584035.1 uncultured Christensenella sp.
AGGAGGTTTTTGCTATGATAAAAAACATAAAAAGAGCAGGAATAATCTTTTTAGCGGTAGCCATTATTTGTCTTATGGCAATTGGTTGTTTAAGTGTTAATAGCGTTACTAGTAATGGTAGCAATGTTGGCATTTTAAGCAGTGAAAAAAGTAATTCTTCAAGTGGTGATATTAATAGTAATGGTGATTCAACTATTTATAAAAATGGTAAAGATAATGCTGTGCCGTCAGCAGAAAAAGAGTATACATTAACTTGTGATTGCCCAAATGGCGAGCCTTGTGTATGTGGTGATTTGGCTAAAATTTGGAATGAAGCTCAACAATATTCAATTGATAATGGTGTTAATGTAAAAATCACTTTGGGAAAAGATTGGATAGCAAAAGAATTGGGTGATTCAACTACATTTGGTGAGGGATATTTTAATAATGGTAGTATTTCAGTAATAGTAGGTAGTCATCTAACTTTAGATTTAAATGGCCATACAATAGATAGAAAACTAACAAAAGCAATTAGTAATGGTTCAGTATTTAATATTGTAGGTGGTACATTTAATTTGTGTGATAGTAATTATGATGCTATAGCAATAGAGGAGTGTTATAATCAATACAAAAGTTACAAAGGGGATAAAACAACATTAATTACAAAACTAAATGAATTATCAGTTGGCAAAATTACTGGAGGTCAAAATACTGAGAATGGCGGAGGACTATTTATTGATGGGACTTTAGGTGGTGAACCAAAAGTTAATATTTATGGTGGTCTAATTTTGAGAAACAAGGCGAAATCTGGTGCTGGAATTTACGCAAATGATAGCGGTTCGAATAAGACAAATATTAATATTTATCAAAGCTCAATTTTATTAAATAATAGTACTGCTAGTGGCTGTGCTTTATATTTAGATGGTGTGACTGCAAGCCTACTTAATTTATTTGTAGCAGCAAATTCTACTGTAGACCAAGCTGCCATTATATACATAATAGAGGTTGAAAATTGTGTTATTGAGGATTGTAAGATACTTGATAACGAAACTCCTAACGTTGGCGGTGGTGCTGTGCGTATAAGTGAAAGTAATGTTGATATATATTCTTGTGAAATCGCTGGGCATATTAATGATAAAAGTGAACACGGTGCAGCTATGGGTATTGAATCAAATAGTATAGTAAATATTTATGACATTGATATTCACGATAATAAAGGTAGATATGGTAGTATTTTTTTATATGCTGGAGGAACTTTGAATTTTTATGATGGAAAAATTTATAATAACTCACTTGAGACATCTGGTGGGATAGATTGTTCTAGAGGATACTTAAATATCTATGGTGGCGAGTTTTATAATAATTATGCTAGTTCTTGGGGGTCGTTTTCTTATACTCTAAATTATTCAGTTGTGAATTTGTATGGTGGTTATATTCACGATAATACAAGTGCAAAAGCTGGTGGTTGTTTTGTAGTTGATAGTACTAATTGTCAATTGAATATAGGGGCAGGAATAAAGTTTGACAATAATAGCAATGACAATGGTGATTATGACTTAAATATTAAAAATGGTCACAAAATTGGAATTTTAGAAAGATTATTTTCTGCCGATAAAAGTGCAAAAATTAAGGTTGCATTTGAAGGTAATTATGGAGATAACTCTTTTACAACAGGATATTCAAGATTTAATAGTGATTTGAACCCAAATATGTTTTTCTTTTCATCAAATACTGATTATGCTATGAAACTTTTAAATGGTGAAGTTGCATTAGATAAAACTGCTACAAAACCAACTAATATTATTACTTGGACATATGGAACGGGTGCTAATGAAAATACTACGCAATCTACATTAACTTTGCCATACAAGGGTAGTGATTATACAATTAAAAGTTCAATAGGCAGTTTTACAATGTATGGTGAGGATAGTGCTACTTCTTATAACATTAAAGATGTTGGAACATATACATTCCATATGCCTATCTCAAGTGCAACAACAGCTGTAGGATATATTAATCCGACTATTGCAATAACAATATCACCAAAAGAGGTTGATTTGGAATGGAATAATGTATTAACATATAATGGTTTGGCTCAAACGCCAACAGCCACAATTAAAAACGGTGGTCTAATTGGTGGGGATACTTGTTCTGTGTCAGTAATTGGTAGTGCAACTAATGTGGGGACTGGTTATTATGCTACAGCCAATAGTATAAGTAACTCAAACTATGTAATTAGCAGTAGTACAAAAAATAGTTATTTTGAGATAGTTCCAAAGACATTAAATGTAACTATTAAAACAAATAATAAAAGTGTTTACTTTAATGGTAACAAGGTAGATTTAAAAAATGAATGGTTTACAATAACTCACGATGCAGTGGGTGTAGATAGTGCTAAAAATATAAATAGTTTATTCAAAATAGATTACAATGCCTTTATGCCACAATTCCATAATGGAACAGAGTTGTTGGATAGTGCTATGAATGTAGGTGAGTATACCATACACTCTACACAATTAAATATTGCAGAGGTATTTACAGGTAATAGGAATTATAATGTAAATGTAATATATGAGAATACTGGAAAGTTAACAATAAACACTCCAGCGGTAGTTAGAGCTAGTGCAGAAAGTGGATATGACTTTATGATACTACAAAACAACAAGAGAGTATTGTATAAAGAAAAAGAACTTATCCACGGCGACAATGATAGCGAGTATACAAACTTTGTATTAGGTAATATCGCACCAAATACAAGCGTACAAACATTATTAAATAATTTGGTGTTTAGTGATATGTCACAAGTACAAATTTACAATGGTGCAAACGAAGTAGTATATGGTGAGAACGCAAAAACATTCTATACTGCAAATATAGATAATGGAACAGAATTAGCAGTTGGAACAGGTTGGTATATAAGATATACAACATTAAATGACGAAGAGGAAACAATCTACCTATCAGTACTAGGAGACTTAACTGGTGACGGAAAAGTTAACTCTGCAGATGTAAACCGCCTAAGACAAATGGTGAATAACAGCGAAGTATATGCTAATTCGAGTGAGGTAGTAAAGCTAAGCAGTTTAATCATCAACAATGGCAAAACACCAAACAATGCAGATGCAGAAATACTATGGAATGTAGTTTGTGGTAAGATAGATATTGCTGACTTTATTTAAAATAATACCGATTTTCGTAATGTTTTAATGTAAATGTTAATGTGAAAAAGTTATTTTGTTAAATAGAATAAAGTAATAAATAGGTTAATTATTCGTATCTGTTGAGCAGATATAATAATTTGTAAAATAATAAAACTAAACACTCTAAGATATTTAGAGTGTTTAGACTTTTAATAGAGGAATAAACTTTTATATTGTAAAGAAAATGTTTTGGAAAATATTGCGTATTTGGTACAAAATATTGTATTTAAATTAAACAAAGATACTGAATAGTCAGTATCTTTATTGTTTATGTTAAATTTAATAGCTAATCAATTTTTGTTTTCTTTTAAATTTTCCTCTATATTTGCATATCTAGGGTTGTCATATGGGTGAGCATTTATAACCTCTAACATTGCTTGATGCGACCTTAACATTAAGTCCTCAATAGCATCTTTTTTGTTAAGATTATTATTTGGAAAGATTGGTGGTAGGACCTCTAATGTGGTTAAAGGATTTTTGCCAAAAAGCTTTTGTACTCCCTTTCTTTCTCTAAAATATAAGCAATATGGTAAAATGGGACAATTAGCGTCAATAGCGAATCGGAACGCCCCAGGTTTGAATTCTCTTAGTTTGCCATAGTAAGGCCATAAAGCACCCTCTGGAAAGTAATGTAAAACCTTTTTGTTTTGTAAAATTTCAAGACAATCTTTTTTGAATTTAACTAGCCCTTTAAGATTAGATGGGATAGGCATTACATTTCCAGCTCTCAAAATATGTCTTACAAAAGGAATTTTCATAGTAGGCTCAACTGTAGGAACATAAACTGTCCTTGGAAAAGCTGTTGCAATGGCCATTGTGCTGTCAAGCATATGACAATGGTTTGCAATGGTAATAAATGCAGTTTTTTGCTTGCGTAATTGCTTTACAATCTTTCTGTTTTTGATTTTAAAGCCGAACCCCATACAATGTATAATTTTAAAAATACCATACGCAAAATACATAAATATCTTATCAAAAAACTTTTTGATTGGTGGCTTGATATAATAATTATAATTTTCGTCAAAATTGACTTTTACTTGGTGCTTCAGATGTATTATGTGACCATCTTCGCTGTTTTTATCAATTTCAAATTGTTCTTTCTCAGACATCTGAACTCCTACATTAGTTTAGTAAAAAACTTTTAACCTAAGTTTATTTATTTAATTATAACACCCAAAATAAAAAAAAGCTAGTGTTTATATGATAAATAAAACAATATAGGCAAATTTTATTTAATCTTTATTGTAAAACAATGTTAAGAGTAATAAAGTACCAGTAGCTCAGTATAATTTTATTTTTTGTTGATGAATAAATTAACCTATGAATTAAAAAAAAGTGATTTGCTATGTTTAATTGTATTATGGATAATGTAGCTATTTGATTGACAAAAAATATCAAACCAGTTAAAATTTTAGTATGCTTAAAACTTTAATTACACAATATGGAGTTATAAACTACGAATTTAGACGTACAAAAAAACAAAAAATCATTGCCAAGATTGATAAGGTTGGCAATGTATTTGTGTATGCACCAAACTATATTAACATTTCTAATGTTGATGAGTTTTTAAAAAGTCGTGCTGAATGGATAATTTTACAATCAAATAAAGCAAAACAAGAGTATTTACTTTTACAAAATAGTGAGCTGGAAAACATTTTCATTTTTGGTAAAAATTATTCTATTGAAAAAGTTATTGCTGATAAGGCAAGTGTTAAATTTGAGAATGGTGTAATTTTTTTATATGGTCCTAGAGAGCAATCATTTTCTTTATTACGTAAAAAGATTGAAGTGTTTGCTATAGAATATTTGAAAGAAAGGTTTTTTACAATAAAAAGCAATATATGTGCTGATAAAGATATCAATGTTCAAGTTAAAAATGTTAAATCTTGGTGGGGGTGTTACTATCCAAAGAAAAAGCTTATTAAATTAAGTTTGAGATTGATTACAAGAGATAAAGAGTGTATAGATGCGGTTATATTCCACGAGTTCGCACATATTGGCGAACACAATCACAAAGAGGGGTTTTATAAAAAATTGCTTGCAATTTACCCCGATTATTTTGCTGCAAAACGCAAGCTTAAGGATAGAAAATATACTATTACAGATAATTTTCTTTTTGGTATTTAAAACACTTGACAAAGGTGTATTAAAAAACTATACTATAATGGAATAAAAAAGAGAGGTAGTAAAAATGAACATTTGGGCAGAAGTGTTAGAGATTTTAATGTTGGTTTGTTTTGGTTGTTCTTGGCCGATTTCAGTTTATAAGAGTATCAAAATTAAAACATCTGTTGGTAAAAGTGCAACATTTAATATTTTGTTAATTGTAGGTTATGTAGGTGGTATTATAAGCAAGTTTTTGAAAATGCAAAGTGCTTTATCAAATCCATCAACAACAGCTTTAGGAAAAGGCATATTTATCTTTGCTTTGGTAATGTATTTTGTAAACTTGGCAATGATTACTGCAAACTTAGTTTTATATTACACAAATAAACATTTGGATAACTTGAAGGCAGCTGCTGAGTTGCAAGCTAATTCAAATGCTGAGGTTGTAGAAAATATTGCAGAACAAATCGTTGAAGAAAAAGCTGAGGAAACAAAAACTGAGGATAGCGAAAATTAATTAAAACTAAATTAGGATACTTACTTTTAAAGTGAGTATTCTTTTTTTGTTTATTATATTCAAAAAATTGACTTTTTTTGTTTAAGGTGATAAAATAAAATAGTAAGGGAAGAGCGGTGTAAGTCCGCCGCAACTATTATTGCCGTATAGTCGGAATGCTTACAATATCTAATCTGAATATGAGAGAATAACTGAATACCAAGCGAATATCTTAATTCGCTATATTTTGTTTGCGACTTGTATCAGAGGTCGTAATTTTTTATTTAGGAAGGTGCAGTATGAAAAAGAAAGGCTTAATTGTAGTAATGCTTTTAGTTGTGATTATGACAGCTACTATGCTAACAGCTTGTAACACAAACAAGATGTCGCTTGGTTTTATGGACAGCTTAGACAGCAAAGTACGATATGAAAAAGTGGCTATAGGCGATTATGAGGGTAAAACTCTAAAAGAATTTGTAGAAAATGAGAAATCTTTGGGTGCAGAGATTAATGGCTTTAAATTAATTAAAATAAATGGTCTTGAACCAAAAGGTAATGAATATATTTGCATTTTTACATCTGACGAAAGCAAGAAGATAGATTGGGAAGAGGCTGTTCCTATCGTTCAAGATGGAGTAACTTATTATATGTCAGGATATGGTGTATCTGATTTGCCAGTTAGTAAAGATGTAAAATATCTATTTGTGCTTTTGACATATTAAATTGGTAATCTAATTATGGAAAAATTATCAGCAATACAACTTTTGCAAGATAAGGCTGAACAATTAGGCAGATTACCAAAAAAATCTGATTTTACATCTGACGAAATCTGTTTAATTAAAGCAAAACTTGGACCTTGGAATAGAGCTTTAGAGAGTGCGGGATTAAAAGAGGTTTCTGAACATTATATTGCAAAAAGAGAAAAGGTACAAACAAAACGAAAGTTAAAGAAAGAAAATAAACAAAAATTAAAGGATAGCTTTTAAAATGGAAAAACCTATCAAAAATCGGGGTGTTTTTGTAAAATTATTATGGCTGGGTATTGTTTTTTGTGTTGTGATTAGCACAATTCTATTGGCAAGCTGTGCCAATGATAAGTATGACACTAATCATTATTCTATAGAGTTTAATAAAAAACAAGCTACTTTTGTGTTACCGTCTAGTGCCAAGCTGAGCGTGCAAAAACAAACTAAATATTATGTATATGAAGAGGTTACTGCTGATAATACAAAAGAATCAAAAGATTTTGTAAAATATACTTTTGATAATAGTATTGATACTAGCACATATATATTTAGAATTGAACAAGATAATGCTATAACTAAAGCGGGATATTTTCAAAAAGAAGGCAAGTTTAAAATTCCAATAGTTGCTCAGCGTGATAATGATTCAATACAGACAGAAATTGTGGAAACTGCCAATTTAATGCTTACAAATGTGGGTAATAATTATTTTAAAATTTTGCAAATAGGTGAAAATTTTGATTTAACCGCTTTTAGAAATAGTGCAATAGTTAATAGTCTTGTAGGCAATGTGCAAATTGAACCAACTTTTGAGTGTAGCATTGTAAAAGGTGATAGTATATCTATTGATAGAGTTAAAGAAAATGTGTTTACAATTAAAGCTGTTAAGACTGGTGTCACTCAAGTTAAATTGACTTATGGGCAGATTGATGTGCTAACAAACTCCAAACTAAAAAAATATTCTGCTTGTGGTGACAATATGCAAATTGTAATTACATTTGCAGTTGGCGATAGCTATACAACTGATATTCAAGTAACTGCTGATAATCGTGAATTTGATAGTGAGTTTGACATTGTTTATTTTGAGGGAGATAGTGGTGAGTTTGAGATAGAGACTTTAAACACTAGTAAAGTTATTTGTAATGGTAACGAGATAACTGGAAAAAATGGCAAGTTTGTTTTGGGAATAAACCAAGGTAGTAATATTATTGAGATTATAAATGGTGGTAAAAGTAAGTTTATGACTATTTATGGTGCTAAAATTGAGTTAGATGTTATTGGTGAATGTGTTGTTGGCGGTGAAATTACGATTAAGGTTAAAGGTATATTAAATGTTTTGCCAAAATTGAGTGGTATATATAATCCAACACAAAAGTTTGCCAATAGCCCAACACCTAGTAATGGAAGTAATTTATATGCGATTATACCAAATATGACAGATGACAAAGTTTTTGTTGCAGACAACGTTAGCCAATATGATTTTAGTCAAAATACTATTATAAAATTTGTAATTAAAAAAGAATATTTAATTAATAATAAATTGAATGTAAATTTAAAATTTAAAGCTGAATGGTGGGGGCTGGCACTTGGTGCACATAGAGATATTGGTAAAAGTGGCTCACAAACTAATATCAATGCGGAGAAGTATAGTGCGGATGTCGGTTTTCTTCCGCCTTTAGAAATAGATGTTTTATTATAAACTTTGCGAGGGTTTATGAAAAATAAAAGTTTGTTGGTTGTGATTTTAATAGTGTGCATAGCGTTCAGTTTGCTTATTGTAGGTTGTTCACCACTAGGAGAAGAAATAGGCGAAGTGACTATTACTATTGAGTGCAAAACAATTTTGAATAATATGGATAAAGTTGAGCAAAGTTTGGTTGACAACAATATAATACCACAAGACGGCATTATATTGCCACAAACTAAAGTTAAAGTATATAGTAACGAGAGTGTTTATAATGTTTTGGTTAGAGTCTGTAAGGAAAACAAGATTGCTCTTGATTGTGATTTAGAACCAATGTTTCAAACTTATTATGTTAAGGGAATTAACCATATATATGAGTTAAGTGTAGGCTCTAGTTCGGGTTGGTTATATTTTGTAAATGGTGAACAAGTAAACTATGGTGTGTCTCTTTACAAATTGCAAGGTGGGGAAAATATCAAGTTTGCCTACACAGTAGTTTTGGGGGATTGTAATGAGTTTGATTGATAAACAAAATCCAATAGTAACATTTATCTACTTGTTGCTCACAATAATTATAACAATGTTCACTATGAATCCAATTATTTTAGGTGCTTCTTTTGTGTCAGCTTTGCTATTGTTTTGCTTGTTAGTAGGAATAAAAAAAACTTTGATAAGATTAAGTTATTCCTTACTCTTTATATTGTTAATTACTATTATCAATCCTCTATTTTCAAGACAAGGAATGACAGAGTTGTTTGCTATTGGTAGTCTAGTTGTAACCCTGGAGTCAGTGCTTAATGGTGTTGCTATAGGTATTATGTTGAGTAGCATTATTGTTTGGTTTAGTGTAATAAATATTTTATTGGATAGCGATAAAATTAGCTATATTTTTAGCAAATACACTCCGAAAATCGGTACTATTTTGTCAGTTTCTTTAGGTTTATTCCCAAAATATATTGCTCAATATAAGATTATTGATAATAATTTGAAAGGTTTGGGGTTATACAGCAATGCTAATGTTTTCAATAAAATCAAATTAAAATTACATACTTTATCTACCCTTATAAGTTGGTCAATAGAGGGGGCACTTACTTTATCAGATAGTATGTCAGCACGTGGGTATGATTTGAAAGGCAAGCGAGTTTATAACAAATATAAATTTACACCTTATGATATTTTGTTTTTACTTGTCGTTTTAAGTGTAGGTATTGTGCTGTTGGTATTTTTAGGTTTAGGCATTGGCAGTTATTATTACTATCCAACATTTAAGCAAATTGCTTTTGATAGTAGTATTTGGATATATTTTGTGTCTTTTGCTTTTATGAATTTTATGGCTTGTCAAATAGTATGGGGGAGTGTTAAATGGCAATATTTGAAATCAAAAATTTAAATTTTACATACGCTCGTGCTAAGTGTAAGGCGATAGATAATTTGAGCCTTAAAATTGAGGCTGGTAGTTTTTGCGTAATCTGTGGCAAGTCGGGTTCAGGTAAATCTACTTTAATCAGATTATTAAAAAAAGAGGTATCACCTCAAGGTGAATTAAGTGGTGAAATTTTATATAACAATATTCCTCTAAATAGTATATCAGACAGAGTTTCTGTAACAGATATTGGTTTTGTTCATCAAGATGTTAATAGCGGACTAGTTTGTGATAAGGTTTGGAAAGAACTTGCGTTTGGTTTAGGTAATCTAGGTTATAATGACGATTATATTGGTGCAAAAGTTGCAGAAATTTCTGAGTATTTTGGTATCAGCAAATGGTGCAATAAAAAGATAAGCGAGCTTTCTGGCGGTAGTAAACAAATAGTATCGCTAGCCTCTGTTATGACTATGAATCCCAAAGTTTTATTGCTTGATGAGCCAACCTCAATGCTTGACCCAATAGCAAAAAAGAATTTTATTAATTTGCTTAATCGTATAAATAAGGAACTTGGTATTACTATTATAATGATAGAACATAATTTGGAAAATGTTTTTGATATTGCAAATAATATTGTTGTTTTGGATAGTGGTAAACTTATTGCAAATTGCACGCCATATTGCTTGTCAAAAGCACTTATGGGATATGACTGCTTAAAATATATTGGACTACCAGAATTTGCAGAAATTTATGCTCAGTTTGGTAATGATATTATGCCTAATACAATTGAAAGTAAAAAGGCTTGGCTTAAATCGGTAATTGGAGATAATGCTCAAAATACAGCTAATGAAACTCTTAATAATGATTGTGAAAGTCAAAGCGTTTTAACTGCGGAAAATTTGTATTTTAGATATGATAAAAAAGGTGAGGATATTGTTAAAGGTGCTAGTTTAAAACTAAACAAAGGCGAAATTATTTGTTTGTTAGGTGGTAATGGTGGCGGAAAAACAACTTTTATCAATCTGCTAAATGGTATTTTTAAAGCATATTCAGGAAAAGTTAAAATTGAAAAAAATTGCAAAGTTGCAACTCTACCGCAAAATGCAAAAGGCTTGTTTGTGGAAAGCAGCGTTGAAAATGAATTGAATGTTTTTGCAAAACTGCTAAAAATTGATAAGGATAAAGTACAAAGCTTGCTTGAAAAGTTTGATTTAATTGGCATACGTGAGTTGCATCCTTATGACATAAGCGGTGGTGAGGTTCAACGCCTTGCACTTGCAAAATTGTTTTTGGTTAATCCAGATATACTCAGTCTTGACGAACCAACTCAAGGTATGGATATGGCTTCAAAAGAGTATTTGAAAAATTTGCTTTTGGAAAATAAATTGCAAGGGAAAAGTGTAATTGTTGTCACTCACGATTTGCGTTTTGCGAGTATGATTGCGGATAAAGTTGGTATGTTTTTTGATGGCAAAATTGTAGCTTTAAATAGTGCAAGTAAATTTTTTGAAAACAATAATATTTATACAACAGAGAGTAGTTATTTAACTAGAGACTTTGAAAAAGGCTTATACTCTGTAGAAAAAATAGTTAGTAGAATAAAAAATAATTTATGTTAATGTTGTTGCGTTAGTATAAGGTTATTTTAATTTAAAATAAACAAAAGGTATGAAATGGTAAGTAAATTTAATGTTAAAAATTTAATATTTTACTTTTTAGCATTTATAGCAATTCCAGCAGTTATTGTTATTGGGCTATTTTTGTTACCTAGTAAAAATTATGCTTTAATATCTGTTGCAATTGTAATTTTTTGTAATGCTATCTTTTTGTTTGATTTTGAAAAAAGCAAAAATACTACTCGTGAGATAGTTTTAATATCTGTATTGGTTGCACTAACGGTTGTTAGTAGAGTAATTTTTGCACCAATTCCGTCATTCAAACCAGTAACTGCCATTGTTATAATTGCGGGGGTCGCGTATGGTTGTAAGGCTGGTTACATTACAGGTGCAATGGCTGCTTTAGTTTCTGATATATTTTTTGGCATAGGAGCTTGGACACCTTTCCAAATGTTTGTATGGGGCGTAATTGGCTTTTTTGCAGGTATACTTTTTTGTAATAAAAAATTTAATTTGTGCCTAATAGCAATTTATGCAGTTATATGTGGCGTATTATTTTCAGTACTAATGGACATATGGACGGTTATTGCAATAGATAATAATTTTAATATAGTACGCTATGCTCAAGTACTTTTGGCAAGTTTGCCATTTATGGCAATTTATGCCGTTTCGAATTTGATATTTGTTTTAATTCTTACCAAACCTTTTTGCAAAAAATTATTTAGAATAAAAGATAAATTCGGAGTATTTAAGGCTTAAAAATTTGTATTTAAATAATGTAATAAATCTGATATGTATGCATTAAATTTTGAATATTCAAATAATTATAAAACCTATCCAAGTCTAATTTCAGTCATTTATTGGCTTGAAAGAGTGAAAAATAACTAATAAAAACAATAAGGCAAAAGTATAAATTTTGCCTTGTTGTATTTTTTGTAAAGTCAAGATTTTGTAAAAAGTCGATTTTTTAAAAATACCCACCGAAAATCGGGGGTATTTTT
>CAJTZR010000052.1 GCA_910584035.1 uncultured Christensenella sp.
AACTTGAGTGGTAAAAAACTTGAATATAAGTGCAAAATATATTACTTAAAAGTTAGAGAAAGCTAAAATATAAAATACAAAATGTATAAGTTAAAAGTTAGAAAAAACTTAAATATAACTGCAAAATGCATAACTTGAAAGTTAGATAAAACTTAAAAACAAGTGCAAATATATAACTTAAAAGTTTAGAAAGCTTTAAGCTAAGACACAAATGCGTAACTTGAGAGTTAGAAAAAACTTGAATATAAGTGCAAATAACTTAAAAGTTGAGAAAGCTTGAATATAAGATACAAAATATGTAACTTGAATGTTAGAAAAAACTTAAAAACAAGTGCAAAATGTATAGCTTGAAAGTTAGATAGCTTGAAGCTAAGATACAAATGTGTAACTTGAAAGTTAAAGAAAACTTAAATATAATATACAAAATTTATAAATAGTGTAGTGAATGATTTATTATCAGTGGAGGTAATATGATATATAGTTATTATCCTGGCTGTACCCTAAAGACAAAGGCGAAAGAGCTTGATATGTATGCTCGCCGTTCGCTTGAGGCATTGGGTATAGAAATAGAGGAACTTAAAGACTGGCAATGTTGTGGTGGTGTTTATCCTTTAGCAAAGGATGAAATCGCAACAAAACTTTCATCAATCAGAACGCTTAACCAAGCGAAAGAATTAGGTCGTCCGTTATTGACATTGTGTTCTGCGTGCCATCACGTTTTGACACGTGTTAACAATGATATGAAAACAAATAGCGACATTAATATGAGAGCTAACAATTATTGTGCTTTTGCAGAGCCGTACAATGGTGAAACAGAGGTTATTCACTTTTTGACATTGCTTAGAGATGTTGTTGGTTTTGATAATTTGGCAAAGAAAGTGGTTAATCCATTAAAAGGTCGCAAAATTGGTGCGTACTATGGCTGTCTACTTTTAAGGCCTAGTAGCGAGCTTGCATTTGACGACCCAGAGAATCCGAGTATTCTTGAGGAGTTTATCAAGGCATTGGGTGCAACACCAGTTGTTTATCCATTCCGTAACGAATGTTGCGGTGGTTACATATCAGTGACATCGCCTGAGCAAGCTGGCAAGAATGTGGATAAAATTATCAATTCTGCAAAATACAAAGGCTGTGAGGAGTTAATTACTGCTTGTCCTTTGTGTATGTATAATTTGAATGCCAATGCAAAGCAAGGCAATACAATTGACGTAAAATACTTTACAGAGCTTCTTGCAGAGGCTTTAGGTGTAAAGTAAGGAGGGCGATATGAAAAAAGATATGGAACTTGCAAATGAAGTGATACGTATCAGCGGTGCAAACCCAATCAGATGTATGAAATGTGGTAAATGCTCTGCGTCTTGTCCTTCATTTAATGAGATGGAATATCCGCCTCACAAGTTTGTGGATATGGTTGTTCACGGCAGAGTTGAGGAACTTATGGAGAACAGATCAATATTCCATTGCTTAAGCTGTTTTGCTTGTGTAGAGAGATGCCCAAGAGGCGTTGAACCAGCAAAAGTGGTAGAGGCAATTAGAGTAGTAAAGCAAAGACAAGCTGGCGAGAATTATTTAGATGCAAATGATATACCGCCAATTATAGATGAGCAAATACCTCAACAAGCATTGGTAAGTGCTTTTAGGAAATTCAAGAAATAGAGGAGAGGACAAAAGTGCTAAAGATAGGTGTATTTGTATGTTGGTGCGGTAGTAATATTGCAGCGACTGTAGATGTAAAGCAAGTTGTCGAGGCGGTTAAGTTGCAACAAGGTGTTGTATTTGCAACCGATTATCAGTATATGTGTTCTGAAGCTGGACAACTTATTATGCGTAATGCGATTGAGGAACATAAACTTGACGGAGTAGTAATTTGTTCTTGTTCACCAAGAATGCACGAGGCTACATTCCGTAAGAATGCGGAAAGAGCGGGGCTTAATCCATTTATGGTTGAGATTGCTAACATTCGTGAGCATTGTTCTTGGATACATAAAAATGTAGAGGAAGCTACTATTAAGGCGATTGCACTTGCTAATGCAGCGATTGCTAAAGTTAAGTTGAACGCACCATTAATTAGTGGTGAAAGCCAAGTTACAAAGAGGGCGTTGGTTATCGGTGGTGGTATTGCTGGTATTCAAACTGCACTTGATATAGCTGAGGCTGGGTTCCAAGTTGATATAGTAGAAAAAAGTCCTACTATTGGTGGTAATATGGCAAAGCTTGACAAGACATTCCCAACTCTTGACTGTGCGGCTTGTATTTTGACACCAAAAATGGTAGAGGCTGCTGCTAATCCAAACATTGAGCTATTGACTTATAGTGAGGTTGAAAAGGTTAGTGGATTTGTGGGTAATTTTAAGGCTACTATCCGCAAGAAAGCAAGGTTTGTAAATACAGACTTGTGTACTGGTTGTGGTGATTGTATGTCTAAATGCCCATCAAAGAAAGGTAAAAATGACTTTAACTGCGGTTTAAATAATAGACCTGCAATTTACATTCCATTTGCACAAGCAATTCCGAATGTTGCGGTTATTGACCCAGTTCAATGTATAAAGATTACTAAGGATAAGTGCGGATTGTGTCAAACTGTATGTTCTGCAAAGGCGATTGACTACAAGCAACAAGACAAGGTTATCGAGAGAGAGTATGGTGCAATTGTTGCGGCTACTGGTTATAAGCCTATTAAGCTTGATAAGTTTGACGAGTATAGCTACAGCCAAAGCAAAGATGTAATTACTAGCCTTGAGCTTGAGCGTTTAATGAATGCGGCTGGTCCTACTGGTGGTAAGCTTGTAAAACCTAGTGATGGCAGTCACCCTCACTCAATCACATTTATTCAATGTGTAGGTTCAAGAGATATCAGCGGTAGAGGTAAGTGCTATTGCTCAAAAATTTGCTGTATGTATACTGCAAAGCACGCAATGCTTATCCGTGATAAATATCCAGATATTAATGTTAATGTATTTTATATAGATGTCCGTACACCTGGTAAAAACTATGACGAGTTTTATCGTAGAGCGGTAGAAGAATATAATGTAAATTATATTAAAGGTCAAGTTGGTAAAGTGTACGAGAGTGATGGTCATCTTGTATTGCAAGCGAGTGATTTGTTGAATAACGAGCAAATTCTTGTAAACAGCGATATGGTTGTTTTGGCTACTGCCATTGAGCCAGATGAGTCTGCTAAAAAGGTTGCATCAATGCTTACTGCAAGTATTGATACTAACAATTTCTTGACAGAGGCTCACGCAAAGTTGCGTCCAGTAGAAAGCCCTACAGCGGGTATATTCCTATCTGGTGTTTGCCAAGGTCCTAAGGATATTCCAGAAACCGTATCTCAAGCAAGTGCTTGTGCGGCAAAAGTAATCGGACTTTTAAATAAGAATAAGTTGGTTACTAATCCTTGCGTGGCTCATAGTGACGAGTTGTTATGTAATGGTTGCTCAAATTGTGCAAATGTTTGTCCTTATGGTGCAATTAGTTACGAAACTAAACTTATTAACGACCACGGAATTAGAGAAAATAGACGAGTTGCAAGTGTTAACCCTGCATTGTGTCAAGGTTGTGGTGCTTGTACAGTTGCTTGCCCATCTGGTGCAATGGACTTGTTCGGATTCTCTAATAGTCAAATTATGGCGGAGGTAGAAGCAATATGCAAGAAGTAAAAGAGTTTAAACCAACCATTGTTGCCTTTTGTTGCAACTGGTGTAGTTATGCGGGTGCAGACTTAGCTGGTTCAAGTAGATTATCTTATCCCGCTGATGTAAAAATTATAAGAGTACCTTGTTCTGGTCGTGTAAATCCTATGTTTATACTAAAAGCTTTTGAGCGTGGTGCGGACGGCGTTATCATTTGCGGTTGTCACCCAGGTGATTGCCACTATAGTACTGGTAACTATTACACAAGAAGAAGACTTGCACTTTTGTATAGTATGCTTGATTATATGGGCATTGAAAGAGGTCGTACTCGTGTTGAGTGGGTTTCTGCAGCAGAGGGTGTAAAATTTTCTACTGTTATGAACAAGTTCGTTGAGGATATTAGAAACTTGGGCGAATGTGTTAAATTAGGAGATATAAGATGCAAGGATTAGAATTAAAATTGAAAAAAAGAGTGCAAGAACTTTTGGATAATGGCACTATTGATGCTGTTATTGCTTGGACTAAAGGCGATTTTGTTTATGATACAACTCCTGCAATTTTTACTAAAGAGAGTGGTCTTGACGGATTTGTTTACAATAGTTTTTGCGGTGCAAATTTAAGTAAATATTTGGTATCACAAATTGTTTCTGATAAAAAGTTTGCTGTTATCCTAAAACCTTGTGATACATATAGTATGAACCAACTTATCACTGAGCATAGAGTTAATAGAGAAAATATTTACATTATCGGTGTAGGTTGTAGCGGTCATCTTGATATTGAAAAAATTAAAAATCAAGGTATTAGTGGCGTAACAAGTGTTATAGATAAGGATAATAATATTTTAATTAATAGTATATATGGTGATGCTACTATTGAAAAGGCAAGTGTACTACTATCAAAATGTCAATCTTGCAAAGGTAGCGAGCTAAAAATTGCTGATGAAGTTATTGGCGAGGGTTTGGAAACACCAAAGTGCGACTCTAGATTTGACGGAGTTAAACAACTTGAGGCTATGACAGCAGAGCAAAGATTTGCTTTTTGGAAAGCTGAACTTTCAAAGTGTATTAGATGTAATGCTTGCCGTAATATTTGCCCAGCTTGTACTTGCAGAACTTGCGTATTTGATAATGCAAGAAGTAATGTAACAGCAAAGGCAAACGCAACAGAGTTTGAGGAGAAAATGTTCCATATTATAAGAGCATTCCACGTTGCTGGCAGATGTACAGATTGTGGAGAGTGTTCAAGAGTTTGTCCTCAAGGCATTCCACTGCACTTGTTAAATCGTAAATTTATTAAAGATATTAACGAGTTTTATGGTGATTACCAAGCTGGTGAGGTTGCAGAGCAACGCAATCCATTGGTAAACTTTACAGAGAGCGATATTGAAGCAACAGTTATAAGTGATAAGGAGGGTAAATAATGAAAAAGTTAGCGTTATCTGACCTTAATAGCTTATATAGTGCTATTAATGAAAAAATGAAATTATATGCACCTATTGATATTAATGGTGTAGTAAATTATGGCGAATGGGATAAAGATGCAGTTGTTAATCTTAACAAAATGACTGTAAAGAGTGCTAAAGATGCTTTCTTCCCTCAATGTGAAGATTTGTCAAACTTTAAAAAAGACGGCAAACATATCATTGTGGAGCAAGGCGAACTTGTTAAAGAGGACTTTGTTATCTTTGGTGTAAGAGCTTGTGATGTAAGAGCATTCCATATCCTAGATACTGTTTTCCTTGAGGGTTTTTTGGATACTTTTTATGAGGCAAGACGTAAACACGGCATTGTTATCTCACTAAGCTGTACTAAACCAGAGGAAAGTTGTTTCTGTACTACTTTTGGAATTGACCCTGCAGAGCCAAAAGGCGATGTTGAAAGTTATATTAGAGGTGATGAAATTTACTTTAATGCTGTAACTGAAAAGGGTAATGCGTTTATGGCACAATTTGATAGTTTGTTTAAAAATTGTGACGATAAAGCAGTTGAGGCAAGCAAAAAGAAAACTCGTGAAGTTATGAGCAAGCTACCTTTAAGTGGACTTTCAACTGAAGCATTCGGTGGGGATAAGCTTGACGAGTTGTTTAATAGACCAGAATGGCAAGCTTTATCTGAAAGTTGCTTAGGTTGTGGAACTTGTACATATGTTTGTCCTACTTGTCAATGCTATGATGTTAGAGATTACAAGACAAATAGTGGTATTAAGAGATTCCGTTGTTGGGACTCTTGTATGAGAAAAGACTTTACAATGATGGCTCACGGCACAAATAGACCAAGCCATATGCAAAGATTCCGTCAAAGATTTATGCATAAATTGGTTTATCACCCAGCTAACCACAATGGTGAGTTCTCTTGCGTAGGTTGTGGTAGATGCGTGGCAAAATGTCCAGTATCAATGAATATTGTTAAGGTTATTAAAACATTGGGAGGTAATAAGTAATGAGTGAAATTATCAAAGACGAATTAGTACCTCACGTGGCAAAAGTAATCAGCGTTCGTACTGATACTAATGATGTTAAGACTTTTGGAGTTGTTGGCATTGACGATAGCATTATGTTTGACCATAGACCTGGTCAATGTGCTATGGTTTCTATCCCAGGTGTGGGCGAGGCAATGTTCTCAATCACATCTTCACCAACAAATACAAAGTTTAAGGAATTTTCTATTAAAAGATGTGGTATTTTGACAGAGGCTATCCATCAACTTGAGGTGGGTGACGAGATTACTGTTAGAGGACCTTATGGAAAGCCTTTCCCAGTTGACGATGCTTTTGCTAAAAAGAATTTGTTGTTTATTGCTGGCGGTATTGGTATTGCACCTTTACGTAGCGTTATAAATTATGTTAGAGCAAACAGAGATAATTATGGACACGTAGATGTTCTTTACGGTGCGAGAAGCTCTGGCGACTTGGTTGATTATGAGGAAATGACTAAGGAATGGGCTAACGATAAAGACTTTAATGTTTATGTTACTATTGATAGACCTGAGGATAGTTGGGGCGGTCACGTTGGATTTGTACCAGCTTATTTGAAAGAATTGGCATTTGACAATAATCGTACCGCTGTTATTTGCGGACCACCAATTATGATTAAGTTCGTTTTGCAAGGTTTGATTGAAATGGGCTTTGACAAAACTCAAGTTTACACTACACTTGAACTTAAAATGAAATGTGGTATTGGTAAGTGTGGCAGATGTAATATTGGTTCAAAATTTGTTTGTAAAGATGGTCCAGTATTTAGATGTGACGAGATTGATGAGTTGCCTAACGAATATTAATGGCAATTAGAGGTTAAATTATTTAAAAAAGCTTTTGAAAATCGTTAGATTAATAAAGTAATAATAATTATTATAGTAAAAATACCAGTTGCTACAAAAAATTTCGGTAGACAACTTTGAATAATAAGAAAGAGGATAAATATTATGAAAGAAATGGTGAATATTTACATAATGGGCAAGTTATATAGCGTTCCAGCTGAACTTACTATTATGAATGCAATGGAATATGCAGGTTACAAACATATTCGTGGTTGCGGTTGTAGAGCAGGTTTTTGCGGTGCTTGTGCTACTATCTACAGAATTGCTGGGGAAAGTGAGTTGAAATTTGCTTTGGCTTGTCAAACTAAGGTACAAAACAATATGTATATTGCTAGCATCCCTTACTTCCCAACTCAAAAGGCTCAATATAATATGAATGAAATTAAGCCAACTGAACAAATTATGATGCAATTATATCCAGAAATTTATAGTTGTATTGGTTGCAATGCTTGTACAAAAGCTTGCCCTCAAAACTTAAATGTAATGCAATATATTGCATATGCACAAAGAGCAGAGTTTGCTAAGTGTGCGGAAGAGTCTTTTGACTGCGTATCTTGCGGTATGTGTTCAAACAGATGTCCAGCTGGTATATCTCACAGACTTGTATCATTGCTTGCAAGACGTTTGAATGGTAAGTACATTATGCCAAAGAGTGAGCATTTGGAAAAGAGAGTTAATGATATTTTGAATGGCGAATATCTTGATATGCTTGAGCAAATTGCTAGTAAGCCTTTAAGTGAAATTGAAGAGCTTTACAATAACCGTGATATGGAACAGAAATAAGGAGTGTGGCGTATGTTGTATACTGATGAAATGTTAAATTCGATGAAGAAAGTTGAGCTTTCACGTGAAAGTAGAATTGGTCAAGTGCCAAGACGTATGACTGCAGAGGAAAAAGATATTTTACTTGCAGAAAATCATCCTGATTATATCAAAAGTGCGTTTACAACTCTAAGCGTAGGTGCAAACAAAGGTCAAAAAGTACCTTGTGCATTAGCTGATTTGTTGCAAGGCAAAAGCCGTATACTTGGTAAAAAGATTGATTTAAAGACTATTAAGTACGAGTCAGACGTATTAATTATTGGTGGTGGTGGTTCTGGTGCAAGTGCTGCATTGGAAGCTTACAACGCTGGCTGTAAAGTTGTTATGGTTACTAAACTTAGAATTGGTGACGCTAACACTATGATGGCAGAGGGTGGTATCCAAGCTGCTGATAAAGAGAATGATAGTCCAGCTACTCACTATCTTGATGCGTTTGGTGGTGGTCACTTTACAAACAAACCAGAACTTTTGAAAAAGTTGGTTTACAAAGCACCAGAAGCTATTAAATGGCTTAACGATATGGGTGTTATGTTTGATAAGGACGAAAACGGCGTTATGGCTACAACTCCAGGTGGTGGTACATCTAGGAACAGAATGCACGCTTGTGCTGACTACTCTGGTGCTGAAATTATGCGTGTACTACGTGACGAGGTTTGGAATGACAATATCGAGGTTGTAGAGTTTACATCTGCTATTGAGATTTTGAAAGACGATTATGGCAATGCTGCTGGTGCAATCTTGTTGAATATGGAAACTGGCGAAGTTAGCATTGCTAAAGCTAAAACTGTTGTAATTTGTACTGGTGGTGCTGGTCGTTTGCATTATCAAGACTTCCCAACATCTAACCACTATGGTGCAACTGCTGATGGTTTGGTACTTGCATACAGAGCTGGTGCAGTTTTACGTGATGCGGATTCTATCCAATATCACCCAACTGGCGTTGCATATCCCGCTCAAATGCGTGGTGCTTTGGTTACTGAAAAAGTTAGAAGTATCGGTGCAATGCTTGTAAATGTAAATGGTGAGGCGTTTATGAACCCTCTTGAGTGTCGTGACGTTACAGCTTCTTCTATCATTCGTGAGTGCAGAAGAGGTAATGGTGTAAAAACTCCTCTTGGCGATGCAATTTGGCTAGATAGTCCTATGATTGATATGATTCACGGCGAGGGTTACCTTGAAAAGAAATTACCAGGTATGCTTAGAATGTATCAAAAAATGGGTATTGATATGAGAAAAGAGCCTATCCTAATTTATCCAACTTTGCACTATCAAAATGGTGGTGTTGATGTTAATGCGGATAGTATGACTACAACTGTAAATAACTTGTATGTTGCTGGTGAGGCTGCTGGTGGTGTACACGGCAGAAATAGACTTATGGGTAACAGCTTGTTAGATGTAATTGTGTTTGGTAGAAATGCAGGTCAATATGCTGCAGCTCGTGCAAAAGAAATTCCAATGCCAAAGAAGTTGAACTTTAATCACGTTAAAGAGTTTGATAAAGAGATTAAAGCAGCTGGTGTTGAATACAAAGAGCTTTCTCCAAAGCTACTTCCTAACTATAACACTATAAAGACACTTTAATTTGAGGTGAATAATGAGAGAGTTAAATGTTAAAGAAATTACTGCTGCTCTACGTGAAATGGCAATTAGTATTAATCACGTATTATCACCAGATATGTGCGAGCTTTTAAACAATTCTGATAAAAAGGAAGAGTCACCGCTTGGCAAACAAATTTTAGGTCAGCTTAAGGAAAATATGCAAATTGCAAAGGACGAAATGATTCCTATCTGTCAAGATACTGGTATGGCAGTTGTGTTTGCCGAAATCGGTCAAGATGTTCATTTGGTTGGTGGCAATTTGGAAGATGCTATCAATGAGGGTATTAGACAAGGCTATGTAGACGGATATTTGAGAAAATCTGTTGTCGCAGACCCTATTCAAAGAGTAAATACTAAAGATAATACTCCAGCTGTTATTCACTATTCAATTGTTAGTGGCGATAAGGTAAAACTTACTTTATCTCCAAAAGGCTTTGGTAGCGAAAATATGAGTAAAGTGTATATGCTTAAACCCGCTCAAGGTATAGAGGGCGTTAAAGAGGCTGTGCTTACTGCTGTTAAAGAGGCTGGTCCAAACGCTTGCCCTCCTATTGTAGTT
Organism: uncultured Christensenella sp.; assembly: GCA_910584035.1. Lineage (GTDB taxonomy): Bacteria > Bacillota > Clostridia > Christensenellales > UBA3700 > MGBC100798. The sequence goes on from CAJTZR010000052.1 coordinate 9,927, forward strand.
GGTGTAGGTATTGGCGGTACTTTTGAAAAATGTGCTATTCTTGCAAAAAAAGCTTTGACAAGAAATGCTTTATCTCATAACGAAATTCCTTATGTTAAAGATTTGGAAATTGAACTTTTGGAAAAGATTAATAACTTGGGTATTGGACCTGCAGGGCTTGGCGGTAGAATTACTGCACTTGCTGTAAATGTGGAAACATATCCAACTCATATCGCTGGGCTTCCAGTTGGTATAAATATCTGTTGCCACGTTAACAGACACATTTCTCGTGAACTATAAGGGGGACGCTATGGATATTAAATTAAACACACCTCTAACTCGTGAGGATACTGCAAAGTTAACTGCTGGTGATTATGTGTATTTAAGTGGTACAATTTATACTGCAAGAGATGCCGCTCACGCAAGAATGTATGAGACTATTCAAAAAGGCGAAAAGTTGCCTGTTGATTGGACAAATAATATAGTTTATTATTTAGGACCTACACCAGCAAGACCTGGTAAAGTAATTGGTTCTGCTGGACCTACTACTGCAAGTCGTATGGATAAATACGCTCCAACATTGTTGGATATGGGCTTGATTGGTATGGTTGGCAAAGGTAAGAGGACTAAAGAGGTACTTGATGCCGTTGTTCGCAATGGTGCAGTTTATTTTGCTGCTGTAGGTGGTGCTGGTGCATTGCTTTCTAAGTGCATTAAAAAGGCAGAAGTTGTAGCTTATGACGATTTAGGTACAGAAGCTATTCGTAAACTTACTGTGGAGAACTTGCCAGTTATTGTAGTTGCTGATTGTAAGGGTAATAACCTTTACGAAACAGCTACAGAGCAATATAAAAAATGATACATAAAAATCTTTTTAACAATTTAGTTGAGGGGCAATTTAAAAATAAGTTGCCCAAAAACTGATTTTTGTATGGCAATTGCCATACAGCTTGCATATGCAAGCTGTATGAGATTTTATAAATTTTTATTGGAGATTATATGAAAAAAGTATTATCTATTTTTATTCTTTTAGTGCTTGTAATTTCAAGCTGTGTTTTATTAGTAGGTTGTAGTAGCAATAAAGCAGAAGCTACATTGTTTACTGGCAACTATGTACAAGAAGTATCTAATAAAGGCAATAGTAATATTTATACTGTTAAGTTGGTTGGTAAGCAACGTGTAGATACTATGATTTTGGAAGAAAAAACTGACAATGTCAGAAACTTTAGTGTGTATGGTAAAGAAGATGATGGTACATACAAAATGATATATAGACAAAACAGAATTGATAAATACAGAGTTTGTGCTATGGAAGCAATTGAGACTGACGAACTTCGTATTGAAATTTTTGACAAATATCAAAAAGGTAGCGTTAAAATAAGTAATGTTGAAGTTTATAATAGTGCAAATTGTTTGAGAGAAAAACCATTTAGAGTTACAGAGTATTTACTTACAACTAATAGAAAGTTGAACAATAATAAAAATTCAGGTGAATTTTTTAATCATTTGAAAGGCGTTAATGATGTAGTTATCTTTGGTGACATTAGCATTGACCAAGACGCAAGCATTAAGTACAATGAAGGCAATGCAGATTTTGAGGAAGATTTAGGCGTACTTAAATTTTGGAAAGAGGATGAGAAAAAATTAAATGACCCAAATTTGAATGTGGTTGTAAATATTGATTTAAGGTCTAATATAATTCCAGAAGATACTCCAGCTAAAAAGCAAAATTCAACTGTTCAAAAATGGATGAAAAAGAATTATAAAACAGTTGCATCAAATATTGTTAATTTTGTAAATACATACTCTAATGACATTGCTGGAATTAATCTTGATTGGCAGTATCCTGCAAATTCTACACAATGGTCTTATTTGTCAAAAATGATTATTGAGATTAAAAATTCTTTGCCAGAGGGTAAGTATATTACAATTGACTTAAAACCAGATAATTGCAATTTAACTAAAAAAGCAAGAAATGCTATTGAATATGTTAACTTAATGACTTATGATATGTTTGATGAGAGGGGTGAGCACGCTTCTAACTACGAAACTTGCAAACACTCAATTGAAACATTCATTAAAAAATCTAAGTTCACTGCTGATAAAATTATGCTTGGTATTTCTTTGTATGGCAGAACAACAAATGGTTCAAGTCAAGTTTATAATTTTTATGAAAACTTTGGTTATCAAAATGAAGATGCTTTTGATAAACAAATTGACAAATGGGTAAACAAAATTTAT
>CAJTZR010000053.1 GCA_910584035.1 uncultured Christensenella sp.
TTAGTAATTTTCCAACTATGTTTTAATTTTGGATAATTTGCAAGTTCCGTAGTTGAAGGTACTTTGTAGTTATCGTTAGTAGAAGTTATATCCACTACTTGAGCGGTATATGAACCGACTGCACTTTGTGTATTACCTTGATAAGTAAGATTAATGTATGACGGCAAATTAGTAATTGTTACACTTTGATTTTGTGCATTGTATTCAAGCTCCGTGTCACTCCATACGACCTTTGAAAAGTCAATTTCGGCTTTATTTATAGTTACTTTTATCCACCGCACCGTGTCCGATTCCAAATGACTAGAGTCAGTAGTATCTGCAACTCCTTGAAACTTAGGTTTTCTCTGTTTTTTAATAAATTGAATATAATCTGACGACCAGCCAAACTCTGCACCATCACTATCTACTTGAGCATTTACTGCGTTGATATAATTTTGTGTTATCTCTAATTTTACCCAATACTCGTCAACTTTACTTATACCATTTGCATTGTTAGGATAAGTAATATTGATATAATTGTCTAAATGTTCATAAACATCTTTATCATACCAATCTGCTTTACTTTCAGTTGCAATACTTTTAATTGTTTGTGATTTTTCATTATAAGTAGCTGTTAAATTTTGTGGGTCAAACATTTGATTACTTATATTTTCAATCAATGATGACAAATTTAAATGTACCGCTGGTCTAACAAATCTTTCACCATTAGCAAAATAAGAAGAAATTTTACCTGACGGCATTAAAGAATATACGTGAGCAAAGCCAGAACCATCTCCAGTCCTAAGCCACGAATCATTTGCACCATTATTAGCCATTTGTGCAGCACTTAATTTCCATATTGAGGTTGTACCAGCAACGCAACGGTCGGTAGCACCCGTTTCTGCCATAGATGGTATCCATATATAATCTTCACCCCAAGCATCGTATCTATGACTTACGCCATTAACATCTGCAAAAGTATCAGCAGGTTTATAATATGAATTAGCCATAAAATCGTGCCAATTACTAGTAAATTCATCTAATGCTTCATTTGTCAATAGATTTACATAATCACCTCTACCAAACACTGTTTGATTGTGTTGATATTTTATATATTTTGGTTGCACTAAAAACTGACTTGCAAAACTATTCGCCCCCGTTTGATTGTACAAACTCCAATTTGAATCTGTTAACAAATGATTTCTAAGATTACTCCTACAATAAGCATTATTTCCTCTAACATTAGAGCCATCTTTATAAAAAATTGATGTACCCTCAGGATTTGCAAGATAAAGAGTCATTACAACGTCCTCTCTACCATCTATATTTGCAATAGTTAAAGAGGAAACCATCCATTCTTTATATCCTAAATTTACTATCAAACCATTACTATTGTTAATCTTATCATTAATTATCGTTGCTGGAACAACATAGCTATCAGTATAACTATCTTTCATTGATTTGACATATTGCAGTGGGTCACTATTTCCAAATAATTTATCAATTAAGTCCGTTGTTGCATTTTTATTAAATTGACTAGTGCTAATGTCGTACAATTCCTCACCATTAGCAATTGATATGCCATTACTTGTATTGGCAAGGGCGGAAATATCGTTTTGATTAACAAAATATGTTGCAACACCACATAGCAATAATGTAACAATTATGGTAATTGCAACAAAAACATTAAATTTAACTTTAGTTTTGTTCATAACAAATTTCCTCCTAATGTACAACTTTAAAGATGACTAAAATGTATATAGCTATTCAACCTATATACAAATTAAATGTCAAAATATATAAAATTAATAAAAAATTCAAAATTATTTATATTTTGCAAAAAATCTCTCTATAACTTTAAACTAGATAGATTTTTTGCTTAAAAACACAATTTAAAGTAACAAATAATCTTTAATTTGTGTAATATTTGTCAAATAATGTATACTTTTTTTGACATTTCTATTGACATTTATATTTATAATAATGTATAATAAAAATAAGATAATTTGTAAAATACATAACAAAATATAACTTTTCTTATAATTTTGAGTAATAAAAAAATCTGTCAAAAAAAGTATACTTTTTTTGACAGATTTTACACATTTTGTCTATTATATTAAAATACCCAACAAATTTTATACAATATATTTGTTTAAACAACTATTTTTTTTACAAAAAATCATTAAAAATAAAAACCACACGATTTTTGTGCGGTTGTTTATCATTACTTATTAAAAATTTTTTCTTTAAATGTCACTATACTATATAATTCTAAATAACAATAACGATTGTAACAAAATATTAAATTCAACTAATAACTTTTAAATACATATGAAGGCTTTTAAATTTTATTTACTTATCTTCTTTATTACTATCATTACTTATTTCATTACTTGAACTTGCCATACCATTATTTTCTTTATCAGATAAATTTTCTAAATCATTATTATTCGTTTTAATGTCATTATTGGCACTAGTAATTTTACTATCATTGACTTGTTCAACTTCTTTTTCATTAGTATTACTAGCAAAAATGTCTAATTCCTTTTGATTATTATTTTTATTAGTATCATCACTATTATAAACTATATCGTCTGGTGTTGTAGTTTTAGATGTTTTACGCACTACACGATTAATTAATATAACAAAGTTTTTAAACAACAAATGCATCATTAAATCGTAAAGTAAGAATATTGGAATACCAGCTAAAGCAATAATTAAATAAGTTAATTCAATAGTTTTACCAAATAGTATAAAGGTTGGAATTAAAGTGTTAAATAAAAACCAAATTACTGCAATCACAGCTTCAAAATAAGCAATTTTTATCAAATAACCAGCTGAAAATCGTACCATTTTGTTTTTTATTAGTGGATAAAGCTTTTGCTCTAGTACCCACTGAATGATAGCATAAGCACCAAAAAACATTATGAATGGTAAAGCATTTATATTGCCTATCAAAAAACCAAATATGCTTGTTGAGATATAAGACAACATACCGCCGACCCAATAATTTTGAGTTAGTGGAATTGACACGCAAATAGCAGATAGTACAGCAAATGTCAATGTCATAAACTCAACAAATATTGAACCTACTACACATATCAACGCTAATGCACAAGATATTCCAGATAAAGCAATAATATGACTGCGTTTCATTTAAAACCTTAACAACAAGCGATTAAGTCGCCACCACAGCACTCACAACAAGAATCACAACAAAGCAAAGTACAACAAGTATTGCAACAAGCGTCCATATTGCGACCAGTATTACTCATAGTTGGGTCTGTATAACCACCTCTATTTTGATTGTATTGCTGGCTATTATTTTGACTTGCATTTGCATTTTGAGTATTTGCAAATGGGTCTGTTTGTGCCATATCTTCGTTTAGCTTTCTAAGTGCTTCAGCGTATTTAAAATTTTTAGGTTCTAAAGTGACACAAATTTCAAGCTGAGTTTTACTTTCACTAAACCATTTCTTTTTATAATAAATAATTGATTGATAAAAGTGCCACTCTGCACCTCTCGCATCAATGCTGTCAAGTTTAGATTGTGCTTCAATTAATTTATCATTTTTAATAAGTTCGCTAATTTCGTCATAAACTTTGCTTGAGTCGTTAATAGTTGCCTTTTGGTTCAAAGCAATTTGGCACTCATTATAAGCCCACTCAACTTCCTCAAGTTTTCTAATAGCTTCAGCACCAGCCTCACCCTCTAGAAACCTTTCAGCTTTATATTTATTTTGTAATTTTGTATAAGCATCTTGTAATTCTGCAAAAGTAGCGTTCTCACTAACACCTAATATTAAATACGGATTTTTTTGCAATTTCCTTTCCTCCCTAAAACGTCCTCAGTCCTCATTAAAATGCCATACCATAAAATATTTGTAATAGCACCCTCGTTACATTTCAGTTCTATATTTTTATATGCATTACGCACACTATTATAACTTGTTTTAAGCAAAAACTCTAAATCTTTGCCTTTATCCTCAAAAAATTTGTCTTGATTTTGATAATTATACCCTACAAAAAAAGGATTAAACTCTTTATTTTTAAAGTCCTTTTCTGTGTCGTCAATCGCATCAATAATGTAAACCCACTTCCCTAAAAAGTAAAACAAATCTTGGATATCTGTAGTGCATTTTTCACCTAGCACAGCTTTTACGCCCTCTCTTAGCATATTTGCAAATGGGTCGGCAAGTTTATCAATGCTTGCAGTGCCTTCATTTTCCATAGCACGCAATCTTTCATACTCGTCATTAAACAATTTATCTAATTGCGGAAAATTCTTTTTTGCTTTTTTATACTCACCGCTTACAACCAAAGTCCTTGCTAAACCTTTAGCTAAACTTGGTTTTTTGCTGTCAAGTTTATCGTCAAGCAATTTATAATACATTAAAAGTGTATTTACATCTACAATTTTGTCAGTTAAGCTATCACCTTTAACAATTGATTTCTTTTTTAAAGATAAAATACATCTTTCATTATTGTATGTTGGTTGCATATCCATAACTGCGTGACAAAACATATCAAAAAACACCATATCATAATTAGTGCTTATACGCATTAACTGATTACAATCTTTGCCAATACGTTTACAAAGTCCACAATAATAAGCTTTATAATTGTAGTAATCTTTCATAAACATATTCATTTTGTCAGGTATTACATATCCGAACATTATAATTGTACCAATCCAACTTTTTTGTATACTTTCCTCAAAGTCTTGCGTGCAATGTTAGAAGCTTGCTCCGCACCCTCTTTTGCAATCTTAAGCAAGGTTTCTTTATCACTCATTATATCGTTATATCTCACTTTAATAGGTGCAAGTAATTGTACTACACTGCTACCAACAGCTTCTTTTAAACTAGCATAAGTTAAACCTTGCAATTCCTTAACAGCATTTTCAATAGTAATGCCTTTACAACTTGCATAAATGGTTATCAAATTTGAAATACCTGGTTTATCCTCACCAAATCTAATCTCTGTGTCGCTATCTGTAACTGCACGTTTAAATTTACGCATAATGTCGTCTTCGCTATCAAGGATTGAAATTGTAGCATTGACATTTTCGTCACTTTTACTCATTTTAGCAGTTGGGTTTTGTAAGCTCATAATTTTAGCACCAACTTTTGAAATCAATGGTTCTGGCACTGTAAATGTAGGACTATAGATATTATTGAATCTCTCTGCCAAATCTCTTGCAATCTCCAAATGTTGTTTTTGGTCAACACCAACTGGAACTAATGCTGTATTGTATAGCAAAATATCTGCCGCCATTAATACTGGATAATCCATAAGTCCCATATTAATATTGTCTGGATGTTTTTGAGATTTTTCCTTAAATTGAGTCATTCTGCTTGCCTCACCAACATAAGTAAAACAATTTAATATCCAAGTAAGTTCAGTATGTTCGTGAACGTGTGACTGAAAATACATAATGTTTTTTTGTGGGTCAAGTCCACAAGCTAAGTATTGTGCAAAGAATGACAATGCACGATTCCTAAATTCAGCGGGAACTTGTCTTACAGTTAAAGAATGTAAATCAGCAATGCTGTAAATACATTGATAATTTTCGTCATCTTGTAATTTAAGCCAATTTTGAAGTGCACCAATATAATTGCCTAATGTAACTACGCCTGTCGGTTGAATACCGCTATAAATAATTTTTTTATCCATATTTGCACCTCACTATTATAAATTAAAATAATTATAACATATTTTTAAATAAAAGTAAATAGATTTTACCATTTTAAGCCAAAATCGCAATTATATTGCAAAACCCGTCAAAAATCGGTACTAATTAATATTATGAAAGCAATTTTTGATAATAACAATTATCTAAAATTTAAACATTGTATCAATAAATTATTTTTTGATTACTTTTACTTGCTATAGCTATATATATTAGACAAATTAAACATTTATTTTTTGATTACATTAATTTGCTATAGTTTTTAATAATTTTAGACAAGCTAAATATTTATTTTAAATCAATCTAAATATATATGCTAATGATTTTTGGCAAACTAAAAATTTACTTAAATTGAACTAGATATATTTGTAATATAGTTTTATACAAACTAAAAATTGTGTGATTAATCACACAATTTTTATACTTTGTTACTCCATCATTTCTTTATACTTATTTTTCATTTTTTTAACAATTTTTTTCATTGTTTTTTCCATTTTACTCTCAGACATACAAGCATAAGTTGCTACTGCTCCTGCCGTTATGCCAAGCAGAATTCCAACTTTCATAACTCACCTCCCAAATATAGTTTGCATTATTTGTGGCAAATTATTTATATAAAGTTATTAAAGAATATAATTTTTATAAAAATTGTATTATACTTTATTTAGCTAAAATGATATAAAAAAATACTAACTTCAAATTAATTTAACTTTTATATAACAAATATTTTATAAAACAAATAATATAATTCTTTGTTAAACATTCTAATAAATTAATTTGATATTTAAAATTCTAACTAATTTAGCAAATTAAATATATTATAAAAACATTTATTTTAAATATGGTAATAAAAATTTAGCAACCATTATAATACAAACAAATTAGATGATATAAATAACATAAAAAAGAATGATAATAATTATCATTCCTTTTATTAATTTTTAACATTTATATGTATATAGATTTGATTAGCTATATACATTTAATGCATTTATAATGCTATATATTTTTTGTTAATTACTTATTATTTTTTGATTGATAATCTTCAACCGCTTTTTTAATTGCTTCTTCTGCAAGTACAGAGCAATGTATTTTTTGTGGTGGTAGTCCTTGTAGAGTTTCCACAACATCTTTATTTTTTATATTTAAAGCCTCGTCAATGCTTTTGCCAATAACCATTTGTGTAGCTACTGAACTGCTTGCAATTGCTGCAGCACAACCAAAAGTCCTAAACTTTGCATCAGTAATAATGCTGTTATCAATTTTTAAACTAATTTCCATTATATCACCACAAGAAGCATTGCCAACCTTGCCAACGCCATCGGCATCCTCTATAAAGCCAACATTTTTAGGTTCTGCAAATTCTTTCATTACTCTTTCGTTATACATACTTACTTTCTCCTTTTTTCTTTAAAAACAATGGTGACAATTCTCTTAAATCGTGAACGATTTTAACAAGACTATCAACAGCATAATCAATTTCTTGCTTAGTATTATTTTTGCCAAAACTAAATCTTAATGAGCCGTGTGCAAGCTCTATAGCTCTACCAGTTGCAAGTAACACGTAAGATGGCTCTAAACTACCAGACGAACAAGCTGAACCGCTTGAAACAGATATACCTGCTAAATCAAGTCTTAACAAAAGTGCCTCACCCTCAATAAATTCAAAACTAAAATTGGCATTAGACGCTAAACGCTTGTCACTTTTTGTGCCGTTATAATATACGTTATCAATTCGTTTCTTAACTTCGCTAACAAAATAGTCACGTAAGCTTGCAACATATTTATTATTTTTTTCCATATCTCTTACGGCTATTTCAATTGCTTTGCCACAACCAACTATACCTGGTGTATTCAAAGTTCCAGCACGCATATTTCTCTCTTGCTCGCCACCAGTCATATAGCTACCAAGCTTGATACCATTACGCTTATAAAGCACACCAATACCTTTAGGTCCGTAAAACTTATGTGCAGACATAGACAACAAATCAATGTTCATATCTTTAACATCAATTGCAACATTACCAATTGCTTGTACGCTGTCTGTGTGAAAAATGATATTGTGTTGTTTTGCAATCTCACCAATTGCTTTAATATCTTGTATTGTGCCAATCTCGTTGTTTGCAGTCATTACTGAGATTAAAACCGTATCTGGTCTAATAGCATTTTTCAACTGCTCAAGTGATATAAAGCCTTCACTATTGACGTCTAAAAAAGTAACATCTGCCAAATCATTTTTTTGCAAATTTTGCAATGTCTTTATCATAGCTGGGTGTTCAATGCAAGTTGTAATAATATGTTTACCTTTTGCTTTGTACCCTTCTAAAATACCTCTAATTGCCCAGTTGTCAGATTCTGTACCTCCACCAGTAAAATAAATTTCACCAGCTTTTGCACCGATTGCATCGGCAACTTGGCGTCTTGCTATATCTATATATTTACCAGCTTCCCTACCGTGAAAATGTTGAGAACTGCCATTTCCGTAAATATCAGTAAAGAAAGGTAACATTTCCTCAAGTACTTCTTTGCTTGTAGGTGTAGTCGCTGAATGGTCAAAATATATCCTATTCATTTTCTCCTCCGTCACAAATTTCTATCAATTTCATATTATCCAGTGCATTATTAATTGTATCATAAAGCTTTTGCCATACTGAGTAACATTTACATTTATTTTCGCACGGCTCATCAATACAATCAACAAACTTTAAATCGTCCTCTAACGCACGAATAATCTCGCCAACACTAATATCTTGAGGGCTTTTGGCAAGTTTGTAACCGCCACTAGCTCCCCTTATAGATATTATCAAGTCAGCCTTTTTCAATATTGCCATTAACTGCTCAAGATATGCCTCAGATGTTTTAGTACTTTCTGCAATATGACTAATACTAACCACCTCGTCATAATTAATTGCAAGCTCACACATTGCTTTTAAACCATATCTTGCTTTTGAAGATAATTTCATAAATTTAATTCCTACTATTTTACTCGGGTTTATTTTAACATATCTTAACTTAGTTGTCAACTGCTTTTAATAAAATATTCAATTGTAACAAAAAAGTTAATAAGTAAAATTTGGATATTAAGATTTTTGACATTATTTTCAACCGATAACAAATACTTGTATTAATTAAAATAAGATGTACTTACAAAGCAAGTATATTACTCTAACAATATTATTTTAAATTTAAGTTAATATTTACTTTGATAGTTTTTACTTTATGTTTAACCGCATACCTTCTAAGACAATATAATAAATAAAATATAATTTTAAATAATCATTATAAATATTATTATATTATTTAAAGATATTTGTTTTTAATAAAATCTTTTTCTATCTAATTATTAACGAATTATCAATTAAATAGTCTTTTATTTTTTGCAGTGCTTTCTTTTCTATTCTGCTAACATAAGAGCGAGAAATCTCCATTTTTTTAGCAATTTCAATTTGTGTGTATACTGCGGAATTTTGTAAACCATATCTTAGCTTTATTATCTCAAATTCTCTATCAATTAATATTTTTTTCATAATATCAAGCAGTTTTTCCGCCATAATCTCATTTTCTACTTGTTGAAAAACGCCTTCTTCATCTGTAGATATAATATCAATAAAAGATATCTCATTTCCGTCCTTATCATAGCTTAATGGTTCATATAACGAGCGGTCTTGAATTCTCTTTTTAGATGACCTTAAAGTCATAAGTATCTCATTTTCAATGCATCTTGCGGCATATGTAGCAAGCCCAGTTCCTTTGCCTTTTGAGTAAGTTTTTACCGCCTTAATTAACCCTAATGAGCCTACAGAAATCAACTCATCAGTATCATAGTAATTATTATATTTTTTTACTACGTGTATTACAAGTCGCATATTGTGTTTAATCAATTTGTCCCTTGCTTCAATGTCCCCTTCTGCTATCTTATCTAGCAATTCCGACTCTGTTTGTTTGTCAAGTGGTTTAGGAAAATTCCCGTCCGAACCAACATAACAAGTTTGAAAAATAACATTAGATAAAAAATCAAATACTCCTGAAATCATAATTTCACCTCATATTTAACTTATTATGCTATTTTAAATTAATTACACTAACCAAGCTCACTGCTTGTTTCTTTTTTCATTTTCACACTTTTATTGTTATATTTTAACTATTTTTGATACGCAAATACTATATATACAACTTTAATAATTGTAATCTTTTTAACAAAAAAACTGCCAAGAATAATCTTGGCAGAAAAATTTAATTTTATTATTTTAACACGCTCTAAATATAGAGCCTTGCTTTATAACACAATTTAACGCAAATTAAGCATTCAAGAAATCTTTCAAAGACTTAGTTGCCTTAAAGCCAACGCCTTTGCTAGCAGCGATTTTAATCTCTGCACCAGTTTGAGGGTTACGTCCAATTCTCTCTGGCTTTTCTTTTAGCTCAAAGCTACCTAAACCTTGAACAACGATTTTGTCATTCTTAGCAACACCCTCAGCAACAACTTTTGCTAGAGCATCCATTACTTTTGCTACATCTACTTGAGTCAAGCCTGACTCGTTTGCAATTCCTGCAATAAGTTCTTTATTAGTCATTTAATTCCTCCATACGTAAATCCATAGTTTTCCTATGAATTATTTCTATGCATATTATAACACATTATTATCCATTACGCAATAGGTTATTAAATATTATACCAAATCTTTACATTAATTTTGCAATAAATTTAGATATGTTGGAATATTTTTCCATTTTAGTGCCGATTTTCGCAATATTTCCCATTTTTTAGCCATTTTTAATGTAAAAATTTGCTAATATTAATTTTTTACCTAATTTTTTAATTTTAACATAAATATGCTATTTTCAGTAAATTACAAATAAAATTATCATATGCTTTAGTCAATAATTTATTTGTTTATATTCAAACACTTTTTCTTATATAATGGCTATACTCTACACCATTGTGAGTAACATTTGTTGCTTGCTTATCAAAAGATTGATTAAACATATTGTTTATATTAGTAATAGTTGAAAGAATATATACATTATTAGCACAGCTAAATAGCTTATGATTAACATTAGTAGATTTGACTATTGCTTCTGAACTAATATAAACAGTTTGCAAAATTGTACAATCTTTAAAAGCATCATTACCTATACTAGTAACACTTTTGGGTATTATAATTTCAGTCATACTACTGCAACCCGCAAAAGCACTTATACCAATGCTTTCAAGTTCATTTGGCAAACTTATGCTTGTTAGATTAGCACAATTTTGGAATGCAGTGTTAGGAATACTAGTACCTTTACTTATTTCAATATTTTTTAATTTAGATTTAGGAATACTATTAATTGCGTTTGATGGCAATATTGCATTTTCAATATTAACACAATCGCTAAAAGCATTTAAACCAATACTTGCTATGTTTTTAGACATTGTAATACTTGTAACATTTACACAATTAGCAAAGGCAGTTGCACCTATTGTGGTTACTGTATCGGGTAAATTAATATTTGTAAATCCTGCACAATTTGCAAAGGCATTAGCACCAATACTGACCAATTTGCTTGGCATTGTAATAGTTGTTAAGCTTGTGCAGTTATTAAACGCATCAGCTCCAATACTTGTTATGTTATCGCTTAAATTAATGCTTACTAAATTAGTGCAATCATAAAATACTTTATCTGCGATAGCAGTAACTCCACTTGGTATAGTAATACTTATAAGTTCTGTACAATCAATAAATCCTGCAGTATCAATACTTATTAAGCTTTCTGGTAAAGATATGTTTTTCAAGCTAGTGCAATTTTGAAAAGTGTATGCACCAATTCTTTCTATGCTATTTAAGGTAATACTATTTAATTTTGTACAATTTTCAAATACAGAATAAGAAAATGTATTGACTTGTGGCATATTTATACTTTCAAGATTGATACAATTAGTAAATGCGTAGCTACCAATACTCTTTACGCTATCAGGAGTTGTAATAGTTGTTAAACTGGAACAATCTTTGAATAATTTTGTTGGTAAGCTTGGAACAATATTTGAAATTGTAATTGTTTTTAGTCCGCTACACTCTGAAAAAGCCCCCTCTCCTAAACTTTCTACACTATTTGGAATTATTAAATTTTCAAGTCCAATACAACCAGTAAACGCATACATATTAATGTACTGCAATGATGTAGGCAAAGTGATAGCCGTCAAATTTGAACAATTTT
>CAJTZR010000054.1 GCA_910584035.1 uncultured Christensenella sp.
CAGTCAAACTATTTTCTGCAAGAGTAGTAGAGTAAGTGTATTCAGACGCAACATTATTGTTGATAACCAAAATATTGTTGTTCTTTCCCATCTCTTTGTTTCCGTCTTTATCTACAACGCTATTCATAATTTCATCTAATGTTGTAGGTAAAATTGGCTCATCACCCTCACCATTTAGACCTTTACCAAACCAGTTACGATTGCTATGGTTACGATTGTATACACCAGCAATAGATTTGCCATCACCAGTAGGTGCATCTGTATCTGCGTGTGAACCAGTCCAACCATCAGCAGAGTCCAAAGTTTCGTCCTCAGAATTTGATGTTACATTGTCAAATGTGATTGTGCTGAATGTTGTTGCAATTTTGTAAGCTTTTTCATTATTATCTATTTTCTCAGCTTCCTCATATTTCTCTTCTGTAAGTTCAATAAGAGTAGGTCTATCAAAGAATACTGTACCAAATGCTTCGCTTTCGTTATCATTATTGCCTAATTTAAGTTCCAAATAAACAGTTGAGTTGTCAAAACCAGCATTAATGAAGAATGTATATTCTCTCCAATCTTGTGTAGGTGCTTGTACCTCTAATGTCTCTAGCACTGTTTTAGAAGAAGACAATAGATTAATTCTTGCAGTAGATGCTTCAGTTGTCCTTGCCCAAACAGATAATTGATAATATTTACCTTTTGATAAGCTAATTGATGGTGAAGTGAACCCCCAATCTGTGCCTATCTTATTGTTATCAGCTCTTTTTGTACTAATAGCTAAAACATTTGTGTTGCCATCTTTTATGCCAGTAGGTAGACCATCTGTAATATCACCAGTTACATCTAAGAATGATTTTTGTTGACTATTATTTACATTAAATACGCCCGCATAAAGATTTTTTAACACATCTTTGCTTGATGTTGTCCAGTTTTGTGGTAAGCCGAATATACCTTTTGGATTGCCACTGCCGTCTTCTTTATCTAAAAATGCTTCCTCGTCAAACTTTCTGTCTGCCTCATTAGTGTCGTCTTTGTGTTCGCTCTCGTATTGAGTTTTTGTAGCAGAAACATCAATTTGATTGAAGTTTGCATTTGTAATAGTTGTATCATTTTCCTCTTTGAAAGAGTTTTTCTTTACATATGTGCCAGACTCAGAAGAGTAGTCAGCATAGTGTACTTTATATAGCTCAAAGTCCTTTAATGAAACAGAACCTTTTACTAGTGTGTCTGGGGTTAGGTTAGTACCGCTACCCATTATTATTTCAAAATATACATAAGTGGTTTTATTTAGTTCACCTTGGAAAAGGAAAGTGAATTCAGTATATCCATCCTCATCAATGTTGATTTCGTCAACATTTGCAGAGTTGAATTTTGTTATTGTAGAGTTTGTAACCTCAACATCTTGACGATTGTTGTCAATACTAGCATTATTCTTTTTATAAAATTTTATGTCAATGCCTTTGTCTTCGTGTATTAAGTCAGTTTTAACTTTAAAAGATAATCTGTAATGGTTATTAGCCACAATAGCTATTTTACCATTATAAATAAATCTTGTAATACCATTGTTATCATTTTTTATTGTGATAACACCACCATTGTTATTATCGCTACCATTGTCTGACTTGTTACCGCGATATCCATCTGGAATACCATCATATTTGCTGTAATAGCCATCTGCATAGTTAGCTTCGTGTGTTGGGTCGATTAGTCCACTAGTGCCATCAAATTTAATTTCTGAACCGATAGTTGACTCAAGAATTGCAGCACCATTTTTTTCGTCTGTTGTTAAGCTATCAGCATCTACCTCTTGAATTGAGATTTCGTCAAAGAAAGCTGAACCTAAAACGTTGTTTAAACTATCGCCTTTACCGCCAGTACCCAAGCCAAGTTGTAAATAAATTTCCTTGCTTCTCTTTTTGTCAGCTTTAACAATAATACTTCTTTGTTCCCATTGACCATTAGTATTTATATTGCTAATAGTTTGGATAGATTCTGCTTTATCTGTAGTTGACTTAATCATTAGGTAAGCACCTTTAGTAGTATCCTCAACTTTAGTCAAAATGTTCACAGTTATTTTGTAATACTTATTATCACCACTTGCAATCTTGATTTTGTTATCAGACCTATAAGCATAAGCAGTTGATTGCTTGTTAGAAATCATAAGCACTTTATTATCTTTATTAATAGCTAACTTTGGTAGGTCAGTTGCAGCTGTTGGAATATCTCCAAGAGTAATGTCAACAATACCTCTTTCCATATAGTCAGAACCAGTAGGTGCAGTTTCGCCGTCATCACCACTTGATGAAACGCCTGTCCATTTACGAGCAGTGAATGGATTTTTAGAACCGCTTACATTTATAAATGATGTATCGCCGTAAGTTAAATCATTTACGCCTTTAGTAACATCAGTCTCACTAGCATTTTTAAAGTTCTCAAATTTCTTTTCTTTAGTTAAACCGCCGTCTTTGTCGTCAACAACCTCAGTTACAACTACATTATCAAAGAATGCGTAACCATTAGATAGTTTATTATCCTTTTTACCATCTTTACCATTTGATAAAACAACATTTAGTGAGTTGCTAGCAGTGTTAGATGTCTTAATCATTGCAGAGTAGGTAAGCCATTCATCATTAGTATTAATTTCTGGGAATTCAACAAACGCATCGCCACCAATTTTAATGTAAGCACCCCAACCTATCAATTCTGATGTTTTAATAGAAACGTCAATTTGATAGTACTTGTTAGCCTCTAAAGTAAAGTTACTTGATGTATACTTGTAAGAGTTATCGGCCTTGTTGTATATCATAAGAATATTGTTGTCGTTTGTGTTTGGAGCTTTACCAGGATTTTTTAGTCTGCCCCAAGCTTTCTTATTCTTGTCATATACACTTTGTTCAGTGTCAATAACACCAGATACTAAAGCCTTTTCGTCAGTATCAGTCTCATTTCCCGAAGTAGTACTACCAGCACTAGCTGTCCAGCTACCTGGTGTTTTAGGGAAAGTATCAGAAGTAGTAACTTCAAAATTACCATTTGAAATTATCTTGCTGGTATCTTTTACCTCGCCTGTTGAATCATTTGGTTTGTCGCACGCAATAAGTGCTGTTAGCATAGTAACACACAAAACAATTATCAACAGAATAGTTAAAAACTTGTGTTGTTTTTTCATTTTACCACCTTTGTATATATATTACATATATTAATTAATAATAAATTAATCGCTTATTATTATATACTATTATTAAAAATAAAGCAATAGTTTATAAGCATTTTTTTAATTTTTTACAATTTATACCATTTTTTAGTTTTTGCTATCAATATTAAAAGTAACAATGTGGAATAAACTTCAAACTTATTATCTCACTAATTTAATGAGCTAAATGTCTTTTAATGCCGATTTTTGACGTGTTTTATACAAAAATTAATTATAAAATCAATTAATAGCGGATAAAATTAATTGAAATTCACATATTAAATGTATGAGAGTTGAAAAGAAAATCAAAAAATCAAATAAGCTAAAAAATATCCTTATTGCAATTGCAAGTAGCTTTGTTGGAATGATTAACGGACTTCTAGGTGCTGGAGGTGGTTCATTAGTTGTGCCACTGTATGAGAGTGGAATGAATTTGGAAGCAAAAAAAGCACACGCAACCGCTATTGCAACAATGTTACCAATATGTATTGTTAGTGGAATAATTTATTTGGTAGGTGGTAAGTTTGATTATGTCAGTGGAAGCGTAGTTACAGCTGGAGTTATTTTGGGTGGAGTATTAGGTTCAATGTTGCTCAAAGTTGTTAAGAATGATTTGCTGTCACTAGTTTTTTATTTTCTAATGATATATGCTGGGATAAAAATGCTTTTTTAAAAATCAATAATTAAAAGTATTAGCATTTTATGAAATTTTGTTTTATAAGTTTAACAAATAGAAATTATGAGTCATTAAATTTGAGAGAACTCAAATTCAAACAAAAGTTACCGCTTTTTGCTTGATAAATCTAGCTGACATTATTTGAATAAATATCAGCTGCTGCAAAATGTGGCTTTGCGTTGCGACAATTTCACGTAATTTAAAATAGAGCGAATATTTTAATGAGCAAAATATATTCTATAATTTTTGCACTATAGAGTGTCCTCTTGTTGAACATACTATTTGTCTCTTATAAATTATCATTACTTTTTGTAATTTGCAAACAAAACTGGGCTATTCCATTCAATTACATTATCCATATTCAAAATATGACAATTTTGTAATAATATAATGTGTTTGATTACTAAAGATTTTTTTAATAAGTATATATTGCAATACAATCTATTGGTTAAAACTGAAAATGTAAGTGAAATCTCATTTTATTGTAAGTACAATTATAAAGAAATGTTTACAAACTGAAATATACAAAGGCAATTTTATTAAATGGTTATTGATAAATGGGATAAAATCACATTTATAATGGCAAGATTAGTGAAAAAGACTATTAATTAACATATTAGAAATTGCTAAGACTTTTAAAACAAATTAGGACTTTTTAAGTTCTTAACAATAATAAGAGAATATATTGCTTTTAAATATTAAATTTGCAAATTTACTATTTTGCAAGATTGGAATATTTAAATTAATATGTCAAAAATTCTATAATTGAAATAATTAAAAAAAGATAAATATTGATAAAAAAAATCAATTTGGTTACGATTTTTAGAGGGTTTTATTTATAAAGGAAGGAAATAATGCAATATTTTTTATATGTACTATTTGGTGTTTTAGGCGGTTTAATTGGTGGTATGGGAATGGGTGGCGGAACAATTTTGATTCCGTTGCTTACAATTTTTCTTAATATTCCACAGTTGCAAGCACAAACTATCAATTTAATATCATTTATACCAATGGCAGTTGTGTCATTGTTTATTCATATTAAAAATAAATTAGTAGATTTTACTGCTTTGCTTAAAGTTTTGCCTTTTGCTTTAGGACTAAGTATATTAAGTTCATTCTTTGCCTTAAAAATTAATAGTGATGTTTTAAGGACGATTTTTGGCGTGTTTATGCTAATTATTGGTAGTATATTTATGTTAAAGACAATTAAAAACTATCTGACTAAGTACTTGTCAAGCCATAATAACAATAGTATAATTAATAAATTAAAAATTTATGTCATAAAAAAGTATAATTAATGTAAAATTTTTGTATTTAGTATAGATTTTTATTTTAATATGTGTTACAATATACACATAATAGATTATTATACTAAAATATTTGTTTTTAACTGCTTATTTTTATAAAAAATTTACGCAATTAAAGCAAATGATGTTATTAATTGCAATAAATTTTTTAAATATGCAAAAGACAAATTGACGTCAAGTAGCAATTATAGCATACTTAATGCGAAGGAGTTTTATGGAGAAAATCGGTATTATTGACCTTGGTTCAAATTCTGCAAGACTGGTTCTAGTAAATGTGCACGAAGGTGGATACTTTGCTGTATTTGATGAATTGAAAGAGTCTGTTAGACTTGCTCAAGGTGTAGATGAGGAAGGCGTTTTAAGTCCAGCTCGTGTTGAGCAAACAATTAAAACACTAAAAATGTTTAGGCGTCTTTGCGATTCAAATAAAGTAAGCCATATTTATGCTTATGCAACAGCTGCGGTTAGGAATGCCAAAAATCAATCTAGCTTTTTGGCTGAGGTTCAATTAAAATGTGGTTTTAAACTTGAGATTTTAGATGACGAACAAGAAGCACAAATGGTATACCAAGGTGTAATCAATAGTATGGATATACCACGTGGTTTGATAATGGATATTGGTGGTGGTAGCACACAATTTATTTACTACAACCGCAAAAATATTTTAGGTCACGCAACTGTTCCATATGGTGCTGTTACTTTGACTGAAAAGTTTAGAACTGTTACATACAGACCTCAAGAACGTGCTGAAAGGATAAAACAATTCTTTTTGGAAGAGCTTGATAAAATTGACTTTTTAAAGAATATGGAGCCAGATGTCAAATTTATTGGTGTAGGTGGTTCATTCCGTAATGTTGGTAAAATTAGTAGAATGATTAGGAAATACCCTCTTAATATGTTACATAACTATGTTGTACCAAGTACGGAGTTTACAAGTATTTACAACAACATTAAATCGCTTGATTTAGATAAAACAATGAAAATAAAAGGTTTATCTAGTGTGAGAGCGGATATATTCCCATCAGCATTGGCAGCAGTTAGTGCGGTATTTGAAAAGTTGGAGTTTAGTGATGTTGTAATATCTGGTTGTGGTTTGCGTGAGGGTGCTATGTTTAAAATTGCAGTGCCTTCAACAAATGATAAGCCTATCAGTGATGTGTTAGGACATAGTTTGTACACTACATTGAATTTTTATCAAGAAAATATTGGACACGCTGAACAAGTTTATAACTTATCAGTTCAATTGTTTAAGCAATTAAGAGTTTTGCACAAGTTGCCACGTTCTTATGTTAAAGTTTTGAGAGTTGCAGCAATGTTGCACGATACTGGTAATAAAATCAAATATTATGACCATCATAAACATAGTGCGTACATTATTTTGCATAGTAACTTATATGGCATATCTCATAAAGATTTGGTAATGAGTGCAATGGTTGCAAGTATGCATAGGAAAGGCGAATTAGATGCAAGCGTGTTTATGCGTTATAGAGATATGATTACAGAAGAAGATTTGTACGCAGTTCTAAAACTTGGCGTAATTGTAAGAATTGCAGAATCTTTGGATAGGTCAATGGATAGCGTAATCAAAGAAATTAATTGTGACGTGTTAGGTGATAGCGTTATTATGAAAACCGAAACAGTAGGCGATTGTTCTTTAGAAATCAAAAATGCTTTAGCTGCTACTGCGGAATTTAAAAAGCATTTTAATAAAAACTTGCAAATACTTTAATAAATTTGATATTCAAACGAGATGTACTTGCGTTATCAATTTAAAATTTTAATTTTAGTTAAAATTTACTCTTAAAAGTATTATAGTTCATTTAAATTTGAATTTTTCAAATTTAATGATACATTAATGACAATAATCAAAATCCCTCATTTGTGAGGGATTTGTTTTTTTTAATAATCATCAGTTATTGCTGGTCAAGAGAAAAAGTTCAAGTTATAAAGATTGAAAAATATAAACAAATAAAAAGTTTGTTACTAACTATAACTATAAAAATAATATGTAGTATTGTTTGTGAAACACGACATGTATTACAAAGACGAACAAAATAATTATTGTGGTTAGTTTTATCTTTACAAATGATTTGTAAAAACTTGCATAAATATTTTGAATATTCAATTTATTCTTGATAACTTTATGACTGCGTTCCTAAATTGATTTTTAATTTTTCTTAAATTAAAAAGTAGAGTAGTAATGTGTGGTATATTGGTTAAGGTTTGTTATATTTTTACATATTTGGTTTTGTAAAGAAAATTGCGTGTGATTAAATGTTGTTTTGATTTTTTAAATTGAGAAAATCGCAATTGTTAAATAGTTATTAACATAAGATAAATATATGCAAATATTATCATATGATATAATGTTAGAATTTAACTAATTTAACAAGTGTTTATCCACGTTATGTAGATAAATGTATGCTTATCTAATTATATGAACATTTATAAAAATAATAAAAAAATAGGGACATATGTCCCTTTTTTCTTATATTACTTGCTTTTAATTTTTTATACATATGCTGATATGCAGATATTTGCATATTCAAATTTTTAGGTATGTACTCTGCTCATCTCTTTTTTATTCTTGCTATTTTTAGTGATTCAATATCTCAATAAATAAAAAATTAATAAATCATTTTGTAGATATGCAAATATATATTTTAATTGGTTTATATAATTAATATACATAGTCAGCTAGTTAATGCTATGAAAAGCACAATTAATATGTGGTATCACATTACTTTTTTCTATCGCTCTAAATATTTTGATAAAATCTTTATTTTTCTTGTAACGCTTGCTCACAATTAATATATCCAGTGTTTTATTTAACATATTAAGATTATAATTAATCTAATGGTAGCTATTGTTTAAATTTTAATTAGCTAAAATTTAAGAGCTATTTTTGTTTTTATTAAAGCCATATAATACTTAAGTAAATAAAATAATTTTACAAAATTTTATAAAGATTTCATATCTCGTTTTAACTGCTTTAGTTTGATATAAGTGTAAATTTTTTTTATTTGTTCTGCAGTCAACTTTGTTTCTATAGGTTTAGTTGTGTTTTCCACATTATGTTCACAATTTGCTTTTTCTTGCATTATCTCTTTAAATTGTTCTGGAGTTAGTTTTGTCGGCAAAATATTATCTACATTATGTAGATTGCAAGCGTTTTCAATTGTTTCAGTGCTAACTACTGAAGCTAGATTTTTATCAAAATTATTTTTTGTATTTGATGTATCAATACATTGAATTTTTTTATTTTCTCCAATAGTTCCTATTATATTAATATTAGCTTTAGATAAATCAAAATCAATATTTTCGTTTGTGCAAATGTCGCTTGCACTAGCCAAATTATCGTAACTTACATTGCTTGCTTTTGGCTCGTAATTTGTAAAGCTAATATTTGTATCTGTACTTCTATTAAATGAATTTGAGTTGTTTGTAAAATTGTTGTTAGCAGTGTTTATATAATCTACTTGTATGATATTGTTGTTATCTATTTGATGCAGTGCAGTAGGTAAAATTCTACTGAAATTAACTTTCATTTGACTAAGTTTATTGTATAAATATTCACTTTCATATTCCCCAGAAAGTATTAAAACTTTGTCATAATAGTTGTTTGCACATAGCTCTATAATGTCAAGAGCTTGAGGAATATCAAGGGCTATTTTCTTTCTACTTCCTAAATATTGATGAAGTAGTTCGCCGTGATTGAAATTTATCTTATTGTGCTTTTGCTCAATATAATTGTAAATATGTATACTTAATTTATCTGCATTTATTCCGCTTAACAAATTTAAATAGTTTTGATTATTTAATCGTGTAGTATTTAAATCAATTGATAACAAATAGTGTGTCAAATTTACTCCTTACTACCATTACGCTTATGATAAAATAGATATTGTTGTGCGTAGCCAGCGTTATCACCATACAAATCTATTAGTTTTTGCCTTATAATTTTTGGTGTTGTGGTTTGCCTAAATAAATCTTCGTATATCTTTTTTACCCAAGTATCAACAGGGAATACGTCCATTTTGTGATAGGCAAAAAGCAATATGCAATCTGCAACTTTTGGTCCTACACCAATTAAATTATCGCATAAAAATTTGTTTGCATCAATACCATTCATATCGTTTGGCAATGATAGGTTTATTTTATTGTCTAACAGAATTTTAATAGTCTTTTGCAAATAGCTCGCACGATATCCAGCACCCATTGCTTTAAAATCGTTTTCAGTCAAGTTTGCTAATTCTACAAGCTGTGGAAATTTGTTGTCGGGACAAATCCTATTTAAAATGCCTTGAATCCTTGGAATATTATTGTTTGCGGAAATGATAAAGCTAATTATTGTTTCCACAATGTCTTGCCTTAATATCCTTATTCCGTAACCATATTCAATGGCTTTATCCATCATTGGTAAGCCTTTCAATTCTGCTTTAATCTTGGAATAGTCACAATTTAAGTCAAAGTAGTTTGTAAAATAGTCTTTGTCTTCATTTTCAATGATTATTTTATCTTTTTCTTGATACAAAATTGCTTGTTTATCCAAGGTATAAACGATTGCGTGGCTAGGGTTAATTTTATAACGGAATAGTTCACCACTTTCCAAAGTTTGTTTGATATTAAAATCCCTTGTGTCAGTTATTATAGTATTATTTTGCATAGCTTTTTTACCTTTTCTGTCGTATTTTAAAGTTTATTCTGCTATTTTTAGCGAAATTGAATAAAATTTTCCTATTATTTGTGTTTTAACAAATTTTCTGAATATAAAAGAAAATTGATTAAGTATTTCTTTTTCTATTATAATACATTATTTTATGAATTTTTGCAACATTTAGTTGACAATTTTAGGATAAAGTGTTAATTTTATCAAGAGGTTAATGGAAATGAGTAAAAAAGTTGCTGAAAAACAATTAAAAGCGAGTAAAATTGTAAAAGAAAATAAACTGGGCGTTATGCCTATATCTAAATTGTTGCTAACAATGTCATTGCCAGCAATGTTTTCTATGCTTGTGCAATCATTGTATAATATTGTTGATAGTTTGTTTGTTGCAAAGTCAAGTATTGATGCTATGACAGCATTGACATTTGCTTTCCCATTGCAACAAATTATGCTGGCATTCGCGTTAGGTGTTGGTGTAGGTACAAGTACTATTGTAGCAAGACGACTTGGTGAAAAGAATAAACCAGATGCGGATAAACTTGCACAAACTGGTTTTAAAATTGCGATTATAACAACGCTAACATTTATGATATTAGGTAGTTTTTTGCCTAGGTTGTTTATGATGATATTTACAAACAATGCCAAAATTTTAACAGATGGCACAAATTATTTAACAATTTGTATGGTATGTTGTTTTGGTATGATGATTGAAATTTTAATATCAAAAATTCTTCAAGCAACTGGCAATATGATAATACCAATGCTGTCACAATTACTTGGTGCAGTTATAAATATTATTTTTGACCCAATATTTATTTTTGTTTGTGATTTAGGAATAATTGGAGCGGGTATTGCTACTGTAATGGGGCAAATTATTAGTATGATATTTGTTTTAATATTAGCACTAAAAAGAAAGCACATTATTGATATTATGTTCAAAATCAAGCATTGGAAAGATTTGAAAATTAGTTTGAAAGGTGTAAAAGAAATTGTGCGTATTGGTATGCCAGTAATGGTAATGAATGCTGTAGCTGGTATTATCGTACTAATTATGAATAAAATTATTGGTGGATATAATGACCAAGCACCAAATGCTTTAGGTGCATACTTTAAACTACAATCATTTGTATTTATGCCAGTGTTTGGTCTTAACCAAGGTGCATTACCAATTATGTCATACAATTTTGGTGCTAATGAGTACAAACGTTATAAAAAGACTTTCTATTTAGCTATAATTATTAGCTTGACAATTATGGCAATCGGTCTTATCGTATTCCAACTTTGTCCAGAATGGTTGCTTTCTATGTTTAAGAATGAGAAGGAAATGGATAAATATGCGGAACTACTTAAGGTTGGAACAGTAACGCTAAGAGTTATCAGTTGGAGTTTCTTATTTGCTGCCGTCAATATAATAGTTACAACGGGTTATCAGTCAATAGGTTATGGGCTTACATCTCTTATAATGTCGCTACTAAGGCAAGTCATATTTATTTTGCCACTTGCAATTGTGTTTGGTATGTTTTGGGGATTGGATGTACTTTGGTGGAGTTATCCAATTTCAGATGTGTTAGTAATGGTGATATTTACGCCATATTACTTGGTAGCAGTCAAAAAGGCTTTTGCAAAAAGACGTAATATGCAACCAGCTAGTGATATGGAGGGAGTCCTTTCCACAGAAATAATGCTTGAGGAAAGTATTGCTGCAGATATTATGACGAGCGATATACAAGATAATGTTAGAGTTGAAGTTGAGACAAAGGACAAAATAGTAGAAAGTGAAACTCAAAAAAATGATAGTTGTGATTGTGATTTGAATAATAGCAATAATAATTAAAAACAATATCCCTACAGCATAAAACTGTAGGGATAATATTTTAAATAAAAGCAGTAAATATTCCGCAAAAATTTTTATTAGTATACTAATCGAAATGAATTATTATTTAATGATAAATTACACAAATATTTTTAAAGCGATTTTTGCACTTTTTACTTTTGAATTGTATAGTTTATATATTGAATAAATAATAATGATTACTAC
>CAJTZR010000055.1:0-4249 GCA_910584035.1 uncultured Christensenella sp.
CAGCGAGTTGAGCTTGAGATAAATTGTAATCTTTTCTTAACTCTATTATTCTATCTCTATAATCCATATGGGTATTATAACAAAAATTATTCCTAAAGTACTTGACAAGTCTTAAAAGACTTGATATAATAAGAAATATAATAAGTTTTATAGATTTTTGATAGAAAATAAATAAAAATATTAAAATAAAATACAAAGTAAATTACAGAAATATCGTTGTATATAATTAATTAATTTTACTATATTATTAAAGAGATTATTAAACAGAACAAAGTCTTATTAGACTTGGCTGGTAAAATAAAAAAACAACAATTTTGAAATTAAATAAAATGTATTTAATTACAATATTATTGTTTATGATTAATTAGTTATTATCTTTATAGTTAATGAGTTTTATTGCCCCATTCGTCCTCACGACCTAAAATGTAATCAGTAGATTTGTTAAAAAAATCGGCTAGAGCAGTAATAGCACTAGCGGTTGGTTCAGTTCGTTTAGCTTCCCACTTAGCTATTGCAGATTGACTAAAATTTAATTTTTCAGCGAGTTGAGCTTGAGATAAATTGTAATCTTTTCTTAACTCTATTATTCTATCCCTATAGTCCATATTGATATTATAACAAAAATTATTCCTAAAATACTTGACAAGTCTTAAAAGACTTTATGTGATTAAAATGTTAAATAATTGTTATTTTTAATTGTATAGTAGTGGGAGAGGTTTTAAGTATTAATTCAAAAAATCTTGCAAAGTCTTATAAGACTTTGGCTATATTATTTATGATACAAATAAAGCATAATAAAGTCCTTTAAGACTTTGTATGCAGATTGAAATGTCATTAACTACTTGTGGTTGGGGAATACTACTACATACAATTTGCAATGTCTAATAAAATTTTGCTTTTGTTGTAATAAGCTTAATGGCAAAAATAACTATAGCTAATGTCATAGCTTTTCATAAGATTTTTATATATTAAATAAACTTAAAAGATGGGATAGAATGGATAAAGAAAACAAGAAACAAATAAATGTAGATTTTGATAATAATAATCAAGCTAAAAAGAGTGAAAAGCAAAATAAAGGGAATGGCACAGAGCATTGTACTAAATTACACGGCTGTTTGACTTGTAAACATTTTTCAAGATTTTATACAAGAAATTATAGAAATTTTGAAAAACAAGATTGTGGAATATGTCATAATCAATTTAAGATAATGGGCATAAATGAATCTTGTTTTAACTACATTCAGAAAGATAAGCAATTTTATATGCAAGACCATATTTATGGGTTAGTGGAAAAGATTTATAATGATATTACGATTTTAAAAAGAATGACTAGTTTTGAATTTTTAGAAGATTATAATGAATTACTAAAAGAAAAATAAAAATATCTCCTTATTTAAATAAGTTTTTATGTTTAAGAAAACCACTAGAAAATCTAGTGGTTAAAAATTTTGTATTTTTATATTATATAATAAGCTATGTTCAATATAGATATTTAAACAATCAATTATTTACACAATTAAATTTAAGCAAATTGTTTGTATTAAAATATACTATAAAGATAATAAAACTAAAATAATTGTATAGAATGAAGTTAACAAAAAATATTTTAGCTTAAAATCTTAACAATTGAAAAGTTTAGCCTAAAATATTTATTTATAAGTAAATATAAAATTGTATAAGTATATTAAAAATTATCTCTGTCAAAGAGCAGAGTTATTTGTTTTATAGCAACAAATATTTAACAATTTTATTAAAGCTATTAGTTTTAAATTTAATTTAAAAGTAATTTAAAAACAATTAGATATTATCTCTGCCAATAAGTTCGTCAAGTGATATTCCATAAAAGTCGGCAAGTTTGACACAAAAGTCAATATTAGGTAAGACTTTTCCATTTTCCCAACGGCTTAAAGTGCCATTGCTAATACCCGTTTGTTTTTCAAGCTCTCTTAAAGTCAAATTGTGTTTTAACCTTTGATATTTCATTTCTTCGCCGTAATTTTTCATAATCACCTATAGATTGTTTGCAATAGATAAATGTCAAGCAATTATTCAAACGTAATTGCAATTTTGTTATAATTTGTTTTACCAACACTTGCTTTCATAATTTCCATTATGTTAAGGAATGGGGCAGTGCTGTCAATCAAGCCGTCAGTTTTAACAATGTTGTTTGCTAGCATATTAATGGCTGAATGGATATAATCTATACCATTATTTACACCAATAATTTCCAAATTGTTATTAAATGCTGGGGTAATATCTGTACGGATATTATTACAAGTAATGTCATAACCATACAATGCAATT
This sequence comes from uncultured Christensenella sp., assembly GCA_910584035.1. Classification (GTDB taxonomy): domain Bacteria; phylum Bacillota; class Clostridia; order Christensenellales; family UBA3700; genus MGBC100798. The sequence continues at coordinate 2,305 of CAJTZR010000055.1, forward strand.
TTTCCACCATTTTTAATCAATTTAATTAAGCGGTCAATATTAGTGTCAATATCCAAATGGCAAATTGCTTTATCCGCCATTTTTCCGCTTGTAATCTCAATAATTTTTTCACGTTCCTTGTATTCGTCAGCATTTATTGTGTAGTAAATACCTAAGTTAGTTGCTGTTTCAAGCCTTTTATCGCTAGTATCAACAATTATTGCTATTGCTTGATAATAAATTGCCACTTGTGCAATAATTATGTTTTGATAACTTGCTCCGTGTAGAATAATATATTCGCCTTTTTGTATTTTAAGTTTGGATAATACATTGATAGCCATTGCTATATCTTCTACAAAAAGTACGCTGTTGTCACTAACACCCTCTGGAATAGGGTACACGCTATCAGTAGGTACATATACATAGTCGCCAAGATAGCCGTTAGCATTATAGCTTCTAATTTTTATATTGCCTTTGCCGTCTTGCTCATAAGGTGAAAGAAAAACCTTTCTACCTTGTTCCAAATTGGAATCATACCGCTAATATATGCGACACCCGAACGTGACGGAACCATAGGATAATCGAAATCGCCTTTACCTAAAAAAGCATTAAAATCAAGACAAGATAAGTTAGCCTTGATAAGTTTTGCTTTTACAAATGGGGTTGAGGGTAGTGTAGGTTCAAAGAAAGTACCACGCTCACCAGTACTGTCGCCACTCTTTATTGTTGTGAAAAGTTTGTATTCTTTTGATTTAGTTAGACGCCATTCTCTCATATATTACCTCTATAAGATTTATTTTAGCACATATTTAAATTAAATTCAAGTGATTAGCTAAAATATTCGTCAAAGGCAAAAATTATAAATAAAATTTACAAAAGCTTTTATAAATATGTGTCGTTAAATTTGAGAGAACTCAAATTTAAACAAAAGCTGACGTTTTTAACTTGATAAATCAAGCTGACACAATTTGAATTTATGTCAGTTACTGCAAAATACCCTTTCGGGTGCTTATCGGGGTCCCCCACAAAATAGCTTTTTTGTGGGGTAAATATACAGCTTCCGATAATATAAACTATAGGAAGTAAATTTTAAGCCCACTTAAAATTTTGCATTGCTAGAGCAATACAGCTTGCTTACACAAGCACTTCCAGTTTGAATTAACAATTGCTGATGTCAAATGACACTACGTGTCGCTTGACTACAGCTTCCGATAATATAAAATTGAGGTTAAAAAGCTAAGCAAATTACTATAATTTGAGTATAAAGATATAAATTTATTAAAATATTTAAAAAGTGGGTTAATATTCTTGACTAAGCTCGTAAAATTGTATATAATACTAAAGTAAAATCATTTAGTGAGGTGATAATAATGAAAGAGAATATACATCCAAACTATCACGAAGTTACTGTAGAATGTGCTTGTGGCGAAAAGTTTGTTACTGGTAGTACAACAGCTAACGATGTTATAAAGGTAGATATTTGCAGTAAATGTCATCCATTCTTTACTGGTAAGCAAAAATTAGTTGATACTGGTGGTCGAGTAGAAAAATTCAACAATCGTTATAATAGGAAATAAGCGACAGAAGGGGTGCGATTTATTCGCACCATTTTTGTACATACTAATTAACTGACTTAATTTGATATGGAGGGGTTATGAGTAAAAAGAAATTCCGTTCTGCAATTGGCGGACAAGCGGTGCTAGAGGGTGTTATGATGCGTGGTGAGAGCAGTATGGCAACCGCTGTTCGTGATGAAAATGGAAATATTCAAGTTGAAAGTTCAAGATTTACCCCTGCAAGTGAAAAGAGCAAATGGAAGAGGTTGCCTTTTATAAGAGGTGTTATAAATTTTGTAAATTCAATGATAATGGGTGTGCAAATTATAATGCGTTCAAGCGAAGTGTTTGAGGGGGAAACCGAACCTACAAAGTTTGAAAGTTGGTGTTCCAAAAAATTCAATATCAAC
>CAJTZR010000055.1:4259-11757 GCA_910584035.1 uncultured Christensenella sp.
AATCATAATGTGGTTTGCTGTTTTAGTAGGACTTGCTTTGGCAATAGCGTTGTTTTTTGTTATTCCTCATTTTTCTATAGAGGGTATAAGGGCATTAGTCAGCAAGTTTTCGGCTACGACAATTCCAGAATATTGTTACAACTTAATTGAGGGAGTAATACGAATATTAATTTTTGTAATTTATATTTTGCTAACAAGCTTAATGAAAGAGATAAAAAGAGTTTATCGTTATCACGGAGCAGAGCATAAAACAATATCTTGTTTTGAACACGGCTTGGAGCTAACAGTTGAAAATGTTCAAAAGCAATCAACAATACACGATAGATGTGGTACAACATTTATGTTTTTGGTTATGATTGTGAGTGTTGCATTGTTTTCAATCGTGGGCATTGTGCCAATCGATTCAATTAAAGCACAAGTTGGTAGTGTTGGAGTTATGTTTATCAAGTTATTGGTTAAACTTGCACTATTACCATTAGTAGCTGGCATATCATATGAGATATTAAAGTTTTTGGCAAAGTTTGATAACTGGTTTGTTAAAATTATTAAAGCACCAGGATTGTTATTACAAAAGATAACAACTGCGGAACCCGATGATAGTATGGTTGAAGTTGCAATTACTGCATTTAAAACTGTACAACTTTTGGATAGTGATAAAGAAGCTGAGGTAAGCAAGTTTAATACAAAAGTTTTAATCGATAAAGCCAAAGCTCAGTTAAATAAAGCGTTGAAAATCGACACTAATGATAGTGCAGATAGAGATTGGATAATTACTGAGGTGTTAAAAATAAACAGAAGCGAAGTCGCAAATCTTAAATATATTTGGAGTAACGACTTTGATAAAATGTTAGAATATGCAGAAGAGAGAGGCACTGGCAAGCCTTTGCAACAAGTTTTTGGTTACACAGATTTTTATGGTATGAAAATTAATGTAAGTAGAGATGTTTTGTGTCCAAGACCAGAAACCGAGTATCTTGTTGAACAAGTTAGTAAGCTTATTAAAGAGAATAATTACACTGATGTGCTTGACTTGTGTACAGGTAGTGGGGCAATAGCACTAGTTGTTAAAAGGGATAACTGCAGTGTTAATGTGACAGCTAGCGATATTTCCGAAAAAGCGTTAGTCGTAGCTAAACAAAACGCAGAAGAAAATAATTTGCAAGTGAACTTTGTAATAAGCAACTTATTTGATAAAGTACAAGGTGAGTTTGACATTATAGTTAGTAATCCGCCTTATATTGAATCTGACGTTGTAAAAACACTTGACCCAGAGGTTAGATTCTTTGAGCCATTAATAGCTTTAGATGGTGGAAAAGACGGACTAGATTATTATCGTAAAATTGTAAATGGGTGCAAAAACCATTTGAAAATCGGTGGTATTTTAGCTTTTGAGATAGGCTACAACCAAAAAGATAGCGTTATATCCATACTTGAAAATGCACAAGATATGGTGTTTGACGATATAAAATGTATGCAAGATTTAGAGAATAATGACAGAATGATATTTGCAAAATTAGTTGAAATTAAATAAAAATTTGGACGGATAATATGTTTGAAAAATTAGAGAGAATGCTTGCAAGATATAGAGAACTTGAGGAACTTATAGGCGATAGCAATGTTATTTGCGACCAAGAGAGGTGGCAAAAACTTGTAAAAGAACATTCAGCTTTGGAAAAACCAGTTACTTTGTATTTGCAGTATTTGAAAGTTTTAAATGATATAAAGGAATGTGAGGAACTTTTGGAAATTGGTGACGATAAAGAAATGGTTGCCCTTGCAAAAGAGGAACATTCAATTGCTGTAAAGGAAAGGGATAAACTGACTGGTGATTTAAAAGTTGCATTATTACCAGTAGACCCTAATGACGATAAAAACGTTATTATTGAGGTACGCCCCGCTGCTGGTGGTGACGAGTCGGCTTTGTTTGGTGCGGAACTTGTAAGAATGTATATGAGGTTTGCAGAGCGTCAACGTTGGAAGATAAAAGAGCTTGATATGAACTACAACGAACTTGGCGGTGTAAAAGAAGTTACTTTTATGATTAGCGGTATTGGTGCTTATAGTATGTTAAAGTTTGAGTCGGGTGTGCATAGAGTGCAACGTGTACCAGCTACTGAATCTCAAGGTAGAGTGCATACCTCAACTTGTACGGTTGCTGTATTGCCAGAACAACCAGAGGTTAACTTTGAGATTTTGGATAAGGATATAAAAGTAGATACCTATCGCAGTAGCGGTGCTGGCGGACAACACGTTAACAAAACTGAAAGTGCAATTCGTATAACACATTTTCCAACTGGGATAGTTGTTACTTGTCAAGATGAAAAATCGCAGATTAAAAACAGAGAGTCTGCAATGAAAGTGTTAAAGTCAAGGCTTTATGATTACTATCAATCTGCAATCAATAAAGAATATAGTGCTAACAGAAAATTGCAAGTAGGTAGTGGTGATAGGTCGGAGAGGATAAGAACTTATAACTTCCCTCAAGGCAGAGTAACTGACCATAGAATCGGACTAACAATTTACGCTATTGAGGACTTTTTGGACGGCAATATTTATGATATGATTACCGCTTTGCAACTTGAGAACCAAAACGAAATGCTTGCGGAAATGAATGATTAATTTAAATTTACTTAAACCAAAAGTTAATTTGGTAAGAGTGAGCAAGATTTAAAGCTGTATATACACCACAAAACCACAATGACGCAATTTTTTGCAAAATGCTTAGAAAAGCGAACGGCTTAATTGATTGGAGTAAAAGTGCAGTTTAAATCAAAGATAATGCAAAGCTATTTTGACTTTATTATGATAGTACATAGTAAATTGTACCAAAATAATTGGTTAAGTCATAAAGCATAGCATTTAATGTATTTGTCTCAAATTCCGCAGTGAACTTAGCATTCAATCTATTGACTGGTGATAAAGCAACATAACCCAAAAATGTTGATGTATAAGTAGATTGGCACAGCGTTGCTAGTAATGGTAGCAATGTTGGCGTTTTGAGTAGTGAAATATGTAAAAGTAATAGAGATAAAACGAGTAACAAATAATAGGATAAATAAAAATTTGACTTTTTTCTAGTTGAATTTTTGCAAGCAGAGTATAAAATTATTGTTTTTATAAAAGATTTTACTTGCAAGCATTTATAGAATTTAATAAAAGATTCAAATAAATAATTAGTAAATAAAGTAATTACAAATAACAAAAGATAAATTCCGAAATTTTAATATTATTAACAATTAATAGTTTATTGGAGAGCATATGATAAGATTTTCTAACCAAGACAATTTATTAGTAGAGAGGACTTGGAAGCCTCAATTGCAAGACAATGCAGACCCTGAATTATTCAGAGATTTATTTGACTATGAAAGCATTCCTAAAATTGCTTTTAACTTTAGACAAACTCCATTGGATATGCCAGAAAATATTTGGATAACAGATACGACATTCCGTGATGGTCAACAATCAACATCACCATTTACAGCAAAACAAATTGTTGATTTGTATAAAATGATGCACAAATTGGGTGGTAAAAAGGGTATTATCCGTCAATCTGAGTTTTTCTTGTATACTGAAAAAGATAGACAAGCAGTTCGTGAGTGTTTGGAATTAGGATATGAGTTCCCAGAGGTTACAAGTTGGATAAGGGCTAGCGAAAAAGACTTTGAGCTTGTAAAAGAAATGCAAATTAAAGAAACTGGTATTTTGGTAAGTTGTAGTGACTATCATATTTTTAAGAAAATGAATCTTACTCGTGGTAAGGCTTTGGAGAAATACCTTGGTGTAGTAAAAATGGCTCTTGATAGAGGCATTATACCTCGTTGTCATTTTGAAGATATAACAAGAGCAGATTTTTATGGTTTTGTAGTGCCTTTTGCAATAGAGCTTATGAAACTTTCAAAACAAGCAGGCATACCAATTAAAATCCGTGCTTGTGATACTTTGGGATATGGTGTAGGTTTTCCAGGCGTAGCAATGCCAAGAAGCGTACAAGGAATAATAAGCGGTTTGAAATATTATGCAGATGTTCCATCAGAACAACTTGAATGGCACGGACACAATGACTTTTACAAAGTTGTTACTAATGCTGATACTGCGTGGTTATATGGCTGTTCAGCAGTAAACTGCAGTTTGCTTGGTATTGGTGAGAGAACTGGTAACTGCCCGCTAGAGGCAATGGCAATTGAATATTGTCAGTTTAAAGGTACTACTGACGGAATGGATTTGTCAGTTATTACTGAAATTGCAGATTATTTTGAAAAAGAACTAGACTATGTAATTCCACCTCGTACACCATTTGTTGGTAGAAGTTTTAATACAACAAGAGCGGGTGTTCACGCAGATGGCTTATTGAAAGACCAAGAAATTTACAATATCTTTGATACTGAAAAGATTTTGGGTAAACCGCCACTTGTTAGTATTGATTCACATTCTGGTTTAGCTGGTGTTGCTTATTGGATAAATGGTTACTATGATTTGGATGAGGCTGACAGAATTGACAAAAAAGATATTCTATGCGTTAAGATAAAGGAAATCATTGACGACTTGTATGCAAAGGGCAGAACAACCGTTATGGGTGATGACGAATTGGATAGTTTAGTGGCTCAAATTGACCCTAAAAGACACAAAGCTTTACTTTTACAAGCAAAATAATTAAAAATTTTTGTAAAAGTATTGAATTTTTCCTTTTTGCGTAGTATTATATAAGTAGGCTATACTTAGCGTTGGAGGGAAATATGATTTATATTATTTGTGGAGCAAAAGGTACAGGCAAGACTAAACGCATAATTGACAGAGCAAATGCCGCTGTATTAGATGGTGAGGTTGTATTTATTACTGATAGTGACAAATATAATTTTTCTATCAAACATAAGGTAAGATTAGTTAATGCTACTGATTATCACGTGGTTAGTGAGCAAGGGCTTTTAGGCTTCATTAGCGGTATCGTTGCTGGCAATAGCGATATCCAACACATTTACATAGATGGTTGTCATAGAATTTGCGGTGAGGAAATAGCTGAAATGCAATATTTTTATGATAACTTAGGCGAATTTGCTGACAAAGTTAATGTGGACATTACTTTAGCTGTTAGCGAAAGTGAGGAAAACTTGCCGAACTTTATAAAAAAATATCTATAAACGATTATTACACAATGAGTTTGAGCAGTCAAACTTTTTGTGATAAAAAGGAGTTTTTATGCAATACGTAAGTACAAGGCAAAAAAGTACAATTGTAACAAGCAGTGAGGCGATTGTTAAAGGTCTTTCTGTGGACGGCGGATTATTTGTGCCAAATGAATTTCCACAAATTACTGAGCAAGAATTGTCACAAATGCAAGATATGGAATATAGTGAGAGAGCTGCTTTTGTGTTATCAAAGTTTTTAACTGACTTTACAATAGAGGAACTTAAAGATTACACTGCAAAAGCATATAGTCGTTTTTATGGCGATGACCCTTGTCCGCTTGTTGCTGTTGCTGACAACACATATATTTTGGAGTTATGGCACGGCCCAACTTGTGCTTTTAAAGATATGGCATTGACTCTATTGCCACACTTGATGGTTGCAGCAAGAAAAAAGGTAGGCGAAAAAAACAAAACTTTGATTTTGGTTGCTACAAGTGGTGATACTGGTAAAGCTGCATTGGAAGGTTTTAAAGATGTTGATGGTTGTGAGATTATCGTATTTTATCCATCTGAAGGCGTTTCCGATATGCAAAAACTTCAAATGCAAACTCAAGAGGGAAGCAATGTTTACGTATGTGGCATAAAAGGTAATTTTGACGATGCTCAAAGTGCTGTAAAAGTAATTTTCAATGACGATAATATTAAAGCAGAATTGGAAAAGCACGGCTACAAACTTTCAAGTGCAAACTCAATAAATTGGGGTAGATTAGTCCCTCAAATAGCATATTATGTATCTAGCTATGTTGATTTACTTGTAAGTGATGAGATTAAAATGGGTGATAAAATTAATTTCTGTGTGCCATCTGGTAACTTTGGTAACATCTTAGCTGGTTACTACGCTATGAGAATGGGTGTGCCTATCAATAAGCTAATTTGTGCTTCTAATAAAAACAGAGTACTTACAGATTTCTTCTCTTCTGGTAAATACGATATTAATAGAGAATTTTATAAGACAATGAGTCCGTCAATGGATATTTTGATTAGCTCAAACCTTGAGAGGTTGTTGTTTGAGATTTCTGGTAGAGATGATAAGTATGTTGCAAGTTTAATGAATGATTTAAAAACAAAAGGTTTTTATGAGATTGATTTTGCAAAACTTAAGGAAAATGCTAGCAACTTTGAGGGTGGTTGTTCCTCAGAAGAAATGACTATGGATACAATTGAAAACTTTTATGACGAATATGACTATTTGCTTGACACTCATACTGCAGTTGCGGTTGATGTGTATTTAGATTATAGTAAGTACAATACTAAGACTGTAATTGTTTCAACTGCAAGTCCATACAAATTCCCTCAAGATGTTTATAATGCTTTAACTGGTGAATTTGTTGAGGATAGTATAAAAGCGGCAGAAATGTTGGAAGAGTATACTGGTGTGGAAATTCCAGAACCATTACAAGGTTTGCAATCAAGAGTTGTAAGATTTAAAGATGTAATTGAAAAAGATAAAATTAAAGACGCTGTGTTGAATGCTATAAAAAATAAGTAATTATTTAGTGCTTAACTTATTTGTGTTAAACATTGTATTATAACTTTAAAAATTATTTTTTACGACTTGCATTGAATAATGCTAATATGAAAAATAATTTTAAAATGAAATTTTAAATACCTTAGTTGATAATTTAAAATTTTAATAGATATATTCTTAAATATAAAATACAATTTAAACAATAGATATAAAATAAAAAAATGACTGCTTGCAGTCATTTTTTGTTTTTCAATTTGATAAAAGGAGAGTTTGTTCGCTTTTTAGTAATCACGTAGATATTAAGCGAGATAATGCCTTGTAGATAAAAATTAAATTTATCCAAAATATGCTTTTAAATGAATATTAATGATAAACCAAATATTCTTGATTTTAAATTTAGTTAATAACAATTAATATTTTGTTTTGATTATTATCGTATTATAGTACACTTAATTTTGTTGATTTTTTATAACTTGGTTAATGTGCAATTAGTATTATTGTTTAAATAGAGATTAATTAACTATTAATATTGTTTGCCTTCAATTTAAATTAATGTTTATAGAAACAATAATTTATTTGCAAAATTTAAAGACAAATCATTAAAAGGTTCGCAAATTGTCTTTAAAAATAATGCTTAGTTTTTTAATTGCTTTAATACAAAATCATTCAAAAATCGATATTAAATTGATTTTTTTGTTTAATACTTAATTAAAAGCTTGTGTAATTTTAACGCATTATTAAAATATTTAGAAAATATTAAAGCTTAATTAAGGTTTTGATAATGTTAAGCTTACTTTTATTGCAAAGAATATCTGAGGTTAAACATATTTTGGATGAAGATTTAAAA